>JBBRFV010000199.1:0-4944 GCA_038241335.1 Caulobacterales bacterium
AGCTGATCGAGACCGAGGGCGTGACCTTCTCGGCCGCCGTGCCGACGGTGTGGCAGGGGCTGCTGACCCACCTGCGCGAGAACAATCTGAAGATCCCCACGGTCAAGCGCGTGCTGATCGGCGGCTCGGCCGTGCCGGAAAGCCTGATCCGCGCCTTCCAGGAAGAGTTCGACATCGAGGTGCTGCAGGGTTGGGGCATGACCGAGACCTCGCCGATCGGCACCCTGTCCAACCTGACGCCCGAGCTGCGCGCCCTGCCGTACGACGAGCAGATGAAGTGGCGGGTCAAACAGGGCACGCCGCCGCTCGGAGTCGAGCTGAAGCTGAAGAACTACGCCGGTCAGGAGATGCCGCACGACGGGCACACCTACGGCCGGCTGATGATCAAGGGCCCGACCATCGCCGGAGCCTATTTCAAGGGCGAGGGCGGCGACATTCTCGACCACGAGGGCTTCTTCGACACGGGCGACGTGTCGACCATCGATCCCCAGGGCTTCATGCAGATCACCGACCGCGCCAAGGACGTGATCAAGTCCGGCGGCGAATGGATCAGCTCGATCGAGATCGAGAACATCGCCGTGGGCCACCCCAAGGCGGAACTGGCCGCCGTCATCGGCGCGGCCCATCCCAAATGGGACGAGCGGCCGGTCCTTCTGGTCAAGCTCAAGCCCGGCGAGAAGAGCGACAAGGCCGAGCAACTGGCCTTCCTGCAAGGCAAGATCGCCAAATGGTGGATGCCCGACGACGTGGTCTTCGTCGACGACATTCCACTGGGTCCGACCGGCAAGATCGACAAGAAGGTTCTGCGCGAGCGGATGAAGGACTATCGTCTGCCGGGTTGAGGACGGGGATCACGGACATGGCGTCGAGCAAGGATGGCCGGGGGATCGGCAAGGCGGCGCTGGCGATCGCGCTGGTCGCGCCGGCGATCGCCCTGGGGGCGGCCATCGCGATCCGCGTTGCGGGCGTGCCGCGAACGCTGGCGGTCGATCTCGCCGTCCTGACCGTGGGCCGCTACGTCGCGTGGGCGGCGGCGGCGATGGCGGTGGCGGCCCTGATCCATGCGCTGGGCGATCTGAAGCGCCGGGCCTTCTACGCCGTCCTGGCCGTTGTGGCCGCCGGCGCGGCGGTCGGCCTTTACTGGAAGCAGGACATGGCTGTGACGGCGGGCCTTCCGGCCGATGTGTCGACCGATGCTTCCGACCCGCCGCCTAATCTCGCCCAGGTCGGCGCGACCTCGGCGACCTGCGAAGGGCTGACCGCCATTCCGTCCCAAGTCGCGTCGGAACAGGTTTCGGAAGCGCTCCAGAACGTCGGCTTCTCGATCGACCGCGCCGCGCTGTTCGGAGTCGAGGGCTCGCGTCAGGCCTTCTGGTTCCGCGAGGTTCACGACGTCGCCGTCCGTATCCGGCCCGGGCGAACGGACATCCGCGTGGTCGGACGGGATGCGAAGAACGACGGCGGCGCGGCCTGCCGGCTGGCCCTGCGTGTCCGGGCCGAGCTTCAGGCCGGCCTGTAGACGGCGTCCAGCATCGGGGCCGGATCGGCCGTGACCCGTCCGGCCTTCTCCAGCGCGATCAGATGGGCCCAGACCGACAGGCTGGCGGCCGGCCACAGCCGTGGATCGACAGCGGCGTAGAGGGTCGGGACCATCTCGCGGATCGTGCGGTCGCCAGCCGCCAGTCGCGCCAGCGCCTGGGCCTCGCGGTCCAGACGGTGCGCCCGATAGGCCGCCAGGAAAGGCGCGGGGTCGGTGATCGGCGCGCCATGGGTCGGCCAGATCGTCGCGAAGTCGCGAGCGATGACGGCGTCCAGACTGGCCATATAGGCGGTCATGTCGCCGTCGGGCGGCGCGACCACGGTGGTTGACCAGCCCATCACGTGATCGCCGCTGAACAGGGCGTTCTCCTCGCACAGCACGAAGGCCATGTGGTTGGAGGCGTGGCCGGGCGTGGCCAAGGTCTCCAGCGTCCAGCCGTCGCCCGCGACCGTTTCGCCGCCTGACAGCACGAAGTCGGGCGCAAAGGTCTCGTCCTCCGCTTCCTCCACCAGTTGCGAGGCGTGGATCGTGCGCGTCGGCGGACGGGCCGCCAGAACCGGGGCGCCGACGGCGGTGGCGAACGGGTGCGCGAGGGGGGCGTGGTCGGCGTGGGTGTGGGTCACCAGCACATGGCTGACGGTCTGCCCCTTCACTGCGGCCAGCAGCGCCGCCAGATGGGCCTGGTCCAGCGGCCCCGGATCGATCACCGCCACGGCCGCGCCGGGCGAGTCGCGGCCGACGATATAGGTCCCGGTCCCGGTGAAGGTGAACGGGCCGGGATTGTTCGCGATCACGCGCCGGATCATTGGCGAGACCCGGTCCGGGCGGCCGTAGTCGAACACGGGGGGCGCCACGAAGGGGATCATGCGCGGCGGTCCGGTGCTTGCGTCAACACGTCGGTCAGTGTCCCCGGAGTGCTCGTCTTGGCCGTTTCCATCGCTTTGGCTGTCTCAAATCGGCTCCAGCCCATCGCGGCGGCCTTCCTGTGTCTCATGGCGATGCAACTCGTTGTCGCCTCGTGCACGCCCGAGCCGGCGCCCTATGCGACCCGGGTCTCCATCACGCGCTAGCCGGAACTATAGAGGAACCCGGGAAAGATCGAAGCCAGCCGCTTCTGCGGCGGCGCGCACCTCGACCGGGTCGGCCCCATCCTCGCACTGGACCATGGCCCAGGCCGCCGTGGAGCGCATGCCCGAACGGCAGAACATCAGGGTCTTCGTCTCGCCCGCGCTCGCC
Organism: Caulobacterales bacterium; assembly: GCA_038241335.1. Taxonomy (GTDB): domain Bacteria; phylum Pseudomonadota; class Alphaproteobacteria; order Caulobacterales; family Caulobacteraceae; genus Brevundimonas. The sequence goes on from JBBRFV010000199.1 coordinate 2,777, forward strand.
AGAGCGGCCCGCGTGGCCTCGACGGCGGTCCGGTCGGGCAGGCCTCGCACGGGCGCGGTGAAAACGTCGAATCCGAGAGCCTCCGCGGCCAGCGTGACCGCGGCGGCCGTCGGCTGGTCCGACTCCTCGCCGTCGGGCCGGTGATTCACCAACCGGGCGAACCCCGACTCACGCAGGCCCGGCAACTGTCCCGGTTGCACTTGACCAGAAACCCAAACCGATCCCGAAAGATGTCGAACCTGGGCGATAACGCCAGAATTTTCCAAGTGATTTCCGTCCGTTGACAATGGTGTGGCGGGATTGCGACAGGATCGCCACGATTGGGTTACGGGACCGTAATTAAGGGTGCGCCGTCCAATGGCCAAGACTAAGGTCGGTGCCAATCTGCGCGCATTGGGGCTCGCGGATATTGGTTGCCGCCTGCTGGTCATCAACATGATCGGCGCGGTCTCAGGAGGACCATAGTTTTGAAGACCCAAACCATCCGCCAGCGCCTTCTCCAGTCGACGATGATCGGCGGAGCCGCGCTCATGGCGCTTGTCGCGGTCCCGGCGATCACGCTGCTGACCCCGACCGTCGCCCACGCCCAGGACTACACCAACGGCACCCTGTCGGGCGTCGTGCAGGGCACCAACAGCCAGCCGATCGCCGGCGCGACCGTCACGGTCCGTTCGGCCTCGCAGGGCATCACCCGCACCACGACCTCGAACGCGGACGGCACCTTCCGCGTGCCGCTGATCCCGACCGGCCGCTACGACGTCACCGTCAACGCCCCCGGTTATGACAGCCTGTCGGACCAGGTCGCGGTCACCCTCGGCGGCGCCTCGGGCTACGTCTTCACCGTCCAGCAAGCCGGCGGCGCTTCCGCCGACGCGACCAACCTGGGCGACATCGTCGTCACCGGCGTCCGTCCGCAGCTGGACTTCTCGCGCACGGCCACCGGCCTGACGGTCGACGTCGACGAACTGGTCGACCAGATCCCCGTCGCCCGTAACATCACGGCCGTCACCCTGCTGGCTCCCGGCGCCGTCCCCGGCGACACCTCGTTCGCCGTCGGCAGCTCGCAGCTCCAGGCTCCCGCCGCCCTCGGTGGCTCGGGTCCGGCTGAAAACGCCTACTACGTCAACGGTCTGAACATCACGAACTTCGTCAACGGCCTGGGCGGCGCGCCCGTTCCGTTCGAGTTCTACAAGACGGTTGAAGTGAAGACCGGCGGCTACGCGGCCGAGTTCGGCCGCGCGACCGGCGCCGTCATCAACGCCGTGACCAAGTCGGGCACGAACGACTTCGTCGTCGAACTGCACGGCACCTGGGCTCCGGACTCGCTGCGCGAGCACGCCCCGAACACCCTGCCGACCGCCCAGCCCTCCACCGGCGCAATCAACGCCGTCAGCGCCTTTGAAGAAAAGACCCTGACCCTGGAAGTCGGCGGCCCGATCATCCGGGATCGCCTGTTCGCCTACGGCATCGTCGCCTACGCCGACACCACGACGGAATCGGCCAACACCGGCGGCACCTTCTTCCACAACGAGTTCAGCAAGGACCCCTTCTACGGCGTCAAGCTGGACGGCTACATCACCTCTGACCACCGTCTGGAGTTCACCTACTTCAACACGGCCCAGGAACGCACCTCGACCGCCTACGGCTTCAACCCGACCACCTACGCCGTCGGCGCCGAGTTGAACCAGACGGTCCTGCAGCAGGGCGGCGACAACTTCGTCGCGCGCTACACCGGCAACTTCACCGACTGGCTGACCCTGTCGGCCGCCTACGGTGAGACCAACGTCGACCAGGCCGCCGTCGGCAACCTGGTTCTCGAATCGCTGGTCGTCGACAGCCGTACCGGCCAGGGCAACGCCCGCCGCAGCCGTCAAACGGCCTCCGCCACGACCAGCCCGTTCCTGGCCGAGCGGAAATTCTACCGCTTCGACGCTGACATCTACGCGAACTTCTTCGGTCAGCACCACTTCCGCATGGGCTACGATCACGAAGACACGCTGCTGAACGAAACCTCGTTCCGCAACGGCCCGACCGCTCCGCACGGCGCCTACAACGTCACCCTGCGGACGGCCACGGCCACCACGGCGGCTCGCTACAACATCCCGATCGGCCAGGAGTATCTGGAGCACCGTATCTTCGAGACCGGCGGTGGTTTCACCGGCGCCAAC
>JBBRFV010000200.1:0-4928 GCA_038241335.1 Caulobacterales bacterium
GCTCGCTCGCGACCCTCGCCTATGACGGCCGTCGTCGCGATTGGGCCGAGGGCGAGCTGAAGGACGCGCTCGACATCGTCATCGACGGCCGCCGCACCCGCGCCGGACTCAGGGGCAGCTGGGCCGGGGCCATGGGCCAGACCCAATTCATGCCCGACGCCTATCTGCGTCTCGGCGTCGACCAGACCGGCGACGGCAAGGTGGATATCTGGGATTCGGACGTCGACGCCCTCGCCTCGGCCGCCAACCTGCTGGCGCGGGCCGGCTGGAAACGCGGCCAGAGCTGGGGCTATGAGGTCTCCCTCCCGGCCGGCTTCGACTATTCGGAGGCCGAAGGGCCGAAGCACGCCTGGCGCTACTGGGCCGACAAAGGCGTGACCCTGTCCCGCGGCGGCGCGCCGACCGAGGCCGAGGCGGCCGAGGACGCGGTCATCCTGCTGCCCCAGGGCGCGCGCGGTCCGGCCTTCCTGGCTCTGCCGAACCACTATGTGATCCGCCAGTACAATAACTCGGCCTCCTACGCCCTCGCCATCGGCCTGACTGCCGACGGCATCGCCGGCAAGCCCGGGCTGACAGCAACCTGGCCGAATGACGCGCCCCTCTCGCGGGACCAGCGGATCGGCGCCCAGCGCGCCCTGACCGCCCTCGGCTTCGACACCCAGGGCGTCGACGGCGTCATCGGCTCCAACACCCGCGCCGCCTTGCGTCGCTGGCAGATCGCCAACAACCGCACCGCCGACGGCTACCTGACCGCCGACCTGGCCGACGAACTGGTGCGACGCGCGGGTTAGGATCGCCGTCGGGCTAGTCCTCGTCGACCGCCGCCAGATCGGCCGGGTCATTGTCGTAGTCCAGCAGGTCCTTCGGCCGGCACTCCAACGCGGCGCAGAGCCTGGCCAGGGTGCGGAAGCGGATGCCCTTCACCTTCCCCGAGCGAAACAGGGACAGCTGGGTCTCGCTGAGGCCGACCTGCTGGGCCAGGTCGCGGGCCTTGAGCCCCTTCTTCACGATCAACTGGTCGAGGGTGACGCGGATGGGCATTCAGATCATCTCGTCCAGCTCGGCCTGAATCCGGTCTGCCTGCTCCATGACCCGGCCCAGCAGGAACAGGGCCCCGCCGATCATCCCCAAGGTCATGCCGGCGACGTCAAAATGCAGATAGCCGCCGCTCATGTGGCCGAGCATCCGAAGCAGGTTGCTCATGACGAAGACGCTGAACACGCCGCCGGCGCCCAGCGCCAGGCCGACGCGGCGCAAGGCGTCGGCGAGCACCGGCTGGATCACCCGCCCCTTGGCCAGCTGCCCCATGGCGGAGCCGATGGCCCAAACGCCGAACAGGTAGCAGGCTGGCGGCACGGCCCAGACCGCCCCGGCCAGATACCGGCTCTCATAGGCGCCCGGCTCCGCTCGAGCCCAGTGCATCAGGGGACCCGTGAGATTGGTCAGGACCAGCAGGCCCCCGACGCTGACGACCATGAAGATCGCCAGCCAGCGGAACTGGCGGCACATCAGGCGAAATCTGTCGGTGTCGGCGTGGGTCACGGCAGGCTCCGGAATCTGTCTTGTCTTTAATCTTGACTTAAAGATGCGAGCTTCGCAACTTTATATGATAGTTAAACGAAACGGGAGCGCGCCCATGTCTGCCGCCATCGAGACCCACGCTCTGACGCGCCGGTTCAAATGCCGTCTGGCGGTGGACGCCGTGTCGATGACTGTGCCCGACAGGGCCGTCTACGGCTTCCTGGGCCGCAACGGCGCCGGTAAGACCACGACGCTGAAGATGCTGCTGGGGCTAATCCGGCCGGACGGGGGATCGGCCCGGATCTGCGGCGTCGACGTGGTGCGCGACCGCATCGGCGCGGCGCGTCAGGTCGGCGCCCTGCTGGAAGCGCACGGCTTCTACGGCAACCTGTCGGGACGCGAAAACCTGGACCTGACCCGCCGCCTGCTTGGCCTGCCCGCCAACGAGGTCGACCGGGTGCTGGAGGTGGTCGAGATGGCCGACCACGCCGGCCGTCGGGTGTCCGGCTATTCCCTGGGCATGCGCCAGCGGCTGGGTCTGGCCCGGGCCATGCTGGGCGCGCCGCCGGTGCTGGTCCTCGACGAGCCGACCAACGGGCTGGACCCGGACGGCATCGCCGACATGCGCCGCTTCCTGCGCGCCCTGCCCGAGCGGACCGGGGCCACGGTGCTGTTGTCCAGCCACCTGCTGGGCGAGATCGAGCAGATCGCGACCCACGTGGGCATCCTCAGCGAAGGCCGGCTGGTGCTGGAGGGCGAACTGGACCGGCTCAAGGCCGACCTGGCCCCCGTGATCGCCGTCCAGATCGACGACCGTCCCCGGGCCACGGCCGTGGCGCGTTCGCGGGGCTTCGACCTGTTCCCGGGCGAAGACGGCCTGATCGCGCGGCTCAAACCCGGGGAGGACGCCCGCGCCGCCTCGGCCGACCTCAATCGCGCCCTGCATGAGGCCGGGGTGGCGGTGTTCGCCATCGGCCCCCGCGCCCCGACCCTCGAGGGCATCTACCGCAACGTCGCCGGTCCGGCCGTCGCCGCTCCCCTTCCCCGCCCCGAACCGGAGATCGTCTGATGCTGGCGTCGCTGTATGTAGAGTTCCGCAAGCTGAACCGGTCGCTGGCCGCCCTGCTGGCGGTGATCGCCCCGACCCTGATCGCAGTCTTCCTGTTCTTCATGATGCTGAGGAACAAGGAGGCCAAGCCTTGGGAGGAGTGGATGCAGGGAGCCGCCGCCACCTGGGCCTTCTTCATGCTGCCCATGAGCGTGACCGCCCTGACCGCTCTGATCGCCCACACGGAGCATGGACCGCGCTCGTGGGAGCACCTGCGCGCCCTGCCCCTGCCCCGCTGGCGCATCTATGCGGCCAAGGCAGTCTGCGTCCTGGCGGTGGTGGCGTTGATGAGCGCCGCAGTGCTGGGGTTTGGCTGGGGTGCGATCAGGGTCGCCAGCCTGATCCGGCCGGACCTCGCTCCCACCGGCCCGTTCGAACTGGCCAGATACGTGACCATCCTGGGCCAGATGTACCTGGCCGGAGGTCTGCTGGTGGCCGTCCAGCTGTGGGTCGCCCTGCGCTTCGCCAGCTTCGTGTCCGGGCTGGCGCTGGGCATCGGCGGAGTCTTCTTCGCCGTGGTGGCGACCTCCGCCAAGGTGGGCGTCTTCCTGCCCTGGCAGATGCCGGTCAACATCCTGTCCCGGGAGGCTTGGCGGGTGGAGACGTCATTGGTCCTCGGGTCGGTGGGCGGCTTGGTGGTCCTGATCCTGATGCTGGTCCACCTCAGCCGGCGCGAGGTGCTCTGAGGTCCGCGAGGGTCAGCGCACGTCCACCGACTGGGCGATGCGCTCGGCCAGGATACGGTCCGCCCCCTCGAGGCTGGCGACCCAGATGTGGATTTCCTGCGGGGCGGTGGCGCGCTGGAACAGGTGCTCCATGGCGTGACGCTGGCCGTCCTCGGTGACCACCATGGACGATCGGCCCGCCGCTTGGACCAGCTCGCCGTCATAGATGGGGAATTGCGAGCTGGGGCCGGCGTAGATCATCACGAATGGCGTCCCGTTGCGGCGCACCGCATACATCTTGAAGTCCGGGCCCGAGCGCTCGGCGTCGATCATGAAATCGGGCGGGAGATTGAGCGTGAACGGGAGGGCGGTGCGGGCGGGCGCGTCCAGCACCGTATAGCTGGGCGCCGGGGGGGCGACCTCGGCCGCCGGAACGATCGCCATGGGCACGGCGGTGGGCGGCGCGGCGACGGGGCGGGCCATGGCGGGCGCCGAAACGGCCGGGCGCGGGGGCGTCGCCGCCGGGGTTGCGGTCGTCGGACGGACCCCGTCGGGCGCGGCGGGACGGGCTACGGCGGGGCCAGAGCTCGAGGGCGCAGACGCGACCGGATGCGGCGGCGGGGTCGCGGGTGAGGCTGCCGGGCGGGCGGTGGAGGGCGCGACGGCCGCCGGACTGGCGGCGGGCCGAATCGTGGCGGGCTGAGCCGGCGTGGCCGGAGCGACCGTCGGCGCTGTCGTCGGCGAGGGCGCCAGATAGGTCGCCGGGGCGGGCGGGCCGCTGTTGAGGTCGCGGGTGACGGAACTGGTGGGCGCCGCCGGCGTCGCAGCGGGCGCGGTCTGCGGCGGCGTCCGGGACAGTGCGGGCGTGGCGAGGGCGAGGACGGCGAGGGACGCGATGACTTTCATGGAGCGGACCTTCGCGCCTCAGCCGCCGAACGGCAAGGCCCTGAGCGCATAGGCGACGGCGGCCGTAACGGCGGCGGCGGCCAGCGATATGCCCGCGAACCACGCCAAGCGTCGCCACAGCGGCGCGACCGGATCGCCCGGCTCGGGCGGAGGAACGGGTTCAATGATGATAACCCGCCCCCTCATCGATCTTGCCGCGGAACACCCAGTAGACCCAGGCGGTGTAGGCGAGGATGGCCGGAATGATGAAGGCCCCGCCCGCCAGCATCAGGGCCAGGGCGTTGTCCGGCGCCGCCGCCTGCCGGAAGTCGAAGGCGTAGGGAACGATAAAGGGCATGAAACTGGCGGCGAGGCCGAGGTAGCCGGACAGGAAGACCAGCAGGGCGCCGACGAAGGGCCGGGCGTGCGAGCTTCGGCGCAGCGATCCGAAGATCAGGATCAGTCCGGCCAGGCCCAGCGCCGGGATCGGCAGCAGCAGCCCCAGGCGGCTCCAGTCCACGGCAAGGCCGGCGGTCAGGTCAAAGCCCCAGCGCAGGGCGATCCGCTGGTGCAGCAGCAAGGTCGCGAAGCTCACCGCCGCCAACAGGCCGGTCACGACCGCGGCGCTGACCAGGGTCCAGCGGCGGGCGTCGCCGTGCAGGTTGTCCCTGGTCTTCAGCATCAGCCATGACGCGCCCAGCAGGGCGTACCCGGCGACCAGACCGGCCGCGACCAGCAGCGTATAGGGG
>JBBRFV010000201.1:0-4902 GCA_038241335.1 Caulobacterales bacterium
CATCGCCCTGGAATTTGATCGTCAGCTTGCCCGGGCCAGGGACGAGGAAGTCGGTGGCCTTGTACTGGTCTGCGAAGGCGTGGCGGCCGATGATGATGGGCTGTGTCCAGCCGGGGACCAGCCGCGGCACGTTCGAGCAGATGATCGGCTCGCGGAAGACGACGCCGCCCAGGATGTTGCGGATCGTGCCGTTGGGCGACTTCCACATCTTCTTCAGGCCGAACTCCTTCACCCGCGCCTCATCAGGGGTGATGGTGGCGCATTTCACGCCGACGCCGTGCTTCTGGATCGCGTGGGCCGCGTCGATCGTCACCTGGTCGTCGGTGGCGTCGCGGTGCTCCATGCCGAGGTCGTAATAGTCGAGGTCGATGTCCAGGAACGGGAAGACCAGCTTGTCCTTGATCATCTGCCAGATGATCCGGGTCATTTCGTCGCCGTCGATGTCCACGATGGGATTGGCGACCTTGATCTTGGCCATGCGGGTTTCGCGCCTCTGACTGGAGAAAGGGGGTGTGGCGGGCGGTATAGCGGGGGATGACCGAGCCGCAAAGGGCGGCCTGCCGGTCGCGTTAGTCATCTTTCCCCAACAGCCACGCTGAACCGGTTGCGCCGCGGCGGGTTCAGTCCGCCTCAGTGGCGAGACCAGTAAGGAAACCAAGGCTCATGGATGCGGAAACTCGGGCGCTCGTTGATCGATGGATCGTCGCATTCTGCGAGCCTCCGATCCTGATCGACCGGGAACTGATGCGGCGCGTGCTCGCTGAACATCAGGCCACTGCAGGAAGGGAGCCCCGAGAATGAGCGAGACCTTCGCCGGGGGCGTCCGCCCCACGGCTCGGCGCACCCGATGACCGAGCCTGATGTCCTGATCGTCGGCGCGGGGCCTGCGGGCCTGACCGCCGCCACCTATCTGGCGCGGTTCAGGCGCCGCGTGCTGGTGGCGGATGGCGGAGCGTCGCGCGCGCGCTGGATTCCGCTCAGCCATAATATGCCAGGGTTTCCGCGGGGCATCACCGGCGACGCCATCCTGAGCCGGATGACCGAACAGGCGACCGAGTACGGGGCGGTCATCGAGTCCGGCCAGGTCGAGGCGCTGCGGCCGGACGGTCAAGGCTTCGCGGCCCGGTTCGGCGGGCGCGAGGTGAAGGCGCGTGCGGTGCTGCTGGCCGCGGGCGTAACCGACCGCCATCCGGACCTGCCGGGGGTCGAGCGCGCGATCGAGCGGGCGTTGGTCCGCATCTGTCCGATCTGCGATGGATACGAGGCCGCTGACAAGGCGGTCGCCGTCATCGGGCACGACGACGCGGGCGTCCGCGAGGCAGCCTTCCTGCGCACCTATTCTGATCGGGTGACCCTGATCCACATCGGACCGCCCGAGGCGCTGACGATGCACGATGACATGGAGCGATTGGGGATCGAACTGATCCGCGCCTCGATCGACGACGTCCGGCTGGAGCAGGACCGGGTGACGGCGCTTGGCTGGAACGGGACGCTGCGCAGCTTCGACCTGGTCTATTCCGCTCTCGGCACGTCGCCCAACGCAATGCTGGCGACGGCGTTGAAGGCGCGCACGGGCGCCGATGGACGGCTGGTGGTGGACTCCCATCAGGCGACCAGCACGCCCGGCCTCTACGCCGCCGGAGACGTCGTCCTGGGACTGAACCAGATCGCGGTGGCGACGGCCGAGGCGGCGATCGCGGCGACGGCGATCCACAACCGCCTGCGCGAGGCCGACGGCCAGGCCATAGGCTGATCTCCCTTGCGCGACGCCGTGCGCCCCGGGACCGCGAGAGCAGAAGGCTCCCTTGCGGATCCGGGGCGGGACTCCTCGGGGACGAGGCGTCAGGCCGGCGGGAGACATCGGGCATTGGGACCCGTCGTACGCCGGCTTCGGGGGAGGATCAGCGCGTGCGAGGCGCCGCGACGCCGCGATCGGCGCGCAAACGGCGACGCGCGCGGCTCTTGCGCCAGTCGTCGAGGGCGACGAGCCATCCGAACGGAACGTCCTTATGGGTGTGGTGCATCTCTTCCATGGCTGCCTCCGTCTTGCTGTCTGATCCGATGCAGGCACTCTCTGCTTGACAGCGATGAAGGACAAACCAGTACTGCAAGGCTTATCATAAGGCGGCCTTGTGTCAGATCCCCTCTCATCCATCCCCCTCGCCTCGCTTCGAGTGTTCGAGGCCGCCGCCCGGCTGGGCAGTTTCACCCGCGCCGCCGAGGAGTTGGGCATGACCCAGGCCGCCGTCAGCTGGCAGATCAAGGCGCTGGAGGGCCGGCTCGGCCAGAGCCTGTTCCGGCGCCTGCCGCGCGAGGTAGTCCCCACAGAGTCCGGCGAACGACTGGCGCGCGCGGCGACCGAGGCGATGATGCTGCTGCGCCGGGCGATCAGCGACCTGACCGAGGCGGACGAGGCGGTGCTGTCGATCACCACCCTGGCGACGCTGGCGACCCAGTGGCTGGCCCCGCGGCTGGGGGCGTTCCAGCTCGCCAATCCCGATCTGGCCGTGCGGCTGGATACGGCCCCGAATCTGGTCGATCTGGCGCGAGAGAATTTCGACGTCGGCCTGCGGTCCGGGTCGGGCGAGTGGCCGGGACTGGAGGCCGTCAGGCTGATGCCCAGCGTCTTCACCCCCCTGTGCAGCCCGGACATGGCCGAGCGGCTGTTGCTGAAGCACCCCGGTGACCTGCTGGACGCGCCGCGCATCGGGCTGGAGAAGGAATGGGCGGCCTGGTTCGCGGCCGCCGGCGTCACCTCGGGCGCACCACGGGTGTCGCGACTGACCGCCGACTATCAGGCGCTGGAGGCGGCCGCGGCCATGGGCGGCCAGGGCGTCGCCCTGGTGTCGCCGATCCTGTTCGCCCGCGAGATCGCCGCCGGCCTGCTGGTTCGCCCGTTCCAGCAGACCGTTGAGCTCAACACCGGCTACTGGCTGGCCTGGCCGCGCGACCGGCGCCAGTCGCGCAAGATACGGCGCTTCCGCGAGTGGCTCGTCGCCGCCGCCGCCGATGACCCGGCTATCCAGGCCGCGATCCTATGACGGGACGCGTCGTTGTTGCGCCGCCTGGCGATCTTCCAAGCGGCCGGTGATGGCCGCTATGGAAGCTACATCGGACGCATTCAGGAGCTGGACGTGGAGCGCACGCCGGCCGGCATCACGCTCGGCGCGTCGCAACCCAGGCGTCGACCACCCGCTCCAGCACCGTCAGGGGCACCCCGCCCGGCTCGAGCGCCGCGTCATGGAAGCCCTTGATGTCGAAGCGCGGGCCGAGATCGGCGCGGGCCTTCTCGCGCAGGCGGACCCATTCATTGTGCCCGACCTTGTAGGCGCAGGCCTGGCCCGGCCAGCCGCAGTAGCGCTCGATCTCGGACGCCGCGGCGTCGCCGGCCCGGCCGCACGTGTCGACCATGTACTGGATGGCCTGTTCGCGGCTCCAGCCCTTGGAATGGATGCCGGTGTCAACGACGAGACGCACGGCCCGGAACAGCATGGACTGCAGGAAGCCGACCTCGCCCAGCGGGTCGTTTTCATAGGCGCCGAGCTCGGCCGCCAGCTGTTCGGCGTAGAGACCCCAACCTTCGACGTAGCTTGAAAAGAACAGGGTGTTCATCAGCATGGGGGCTGAGGGGCTCTCCTGCTGCAAGGATATCTGCAGGTGATGGCCCGGGGTCGCTTCGTGATAGGTCAGGGTCGGCAGCGACCATTTCGGCCAGTTGCCGGTGTCCTTCAGATTGATCCAGTAGATGCCGGGTCGCGAGCCGTCGAGGCTGGGCGAGTTGTAGTAGCCGAGCGAGGCGCCGTCCTGGATCTCGACCGGGACGCGCTTGATCTGCACCCCCGATTTCGGCAGCCGGCCAAAGGCGTTGGGCAGTTTGGACTCCATGGCCTGGACCTGGCGGTTCAGCTGTTCGATCAGGGCCGCCTTGCCTTCGTCGGTGTTCGGATAGACCTGCGTCGGGTCGGCCCCAAGGGCGCTGATCCTCTCGGCCACCGTGCCTTCCGTTCGGCCTTGCGCCCGGAGCAGGACGTCGGAACGGGCGGTCAGTTCAGCGACCTGGCGCAGGCCGACGGCGTGAATCTCGTCAGCGGTCAGGCGGGTCGTGGTGATGAAATGCAGGCTGTTGGCGTAGTATTTCTCACCGTCCGGCAGGCGGGACACCGAGGCGTCGTGGCCTGCGTGGGGCTGGATGGCCTTCAGCGCGGCGGTCTGGGCCACGAGGGCCGGATAGACCCGGTCGGTCAGCAGTCGCCCGACCCGCGCGCCCCAGTCGCCGGTCAGGCCTTTGGCCGTCGTGCGGCGCACCACCGAGGCGACCATGGACGACTGCGTGGGCGGCGTGGCGGTGATGCCCTCCTGCTGCGAGATGGTCTTGGCGAGGATGAAGTCGGGCGGGATGACGCCGATGGCGAAATCCTCCTTCATCCGCTCGGTCTCGGCGAGCAGGACATCGGCGAACATGTTGACGCGGCTGACATAGGCGTCGGCGTCGGCGGCGGTCTCGATGGTGTGCTGGTTGTCGAGGAAGTCGGGGGTGCCCGCATAGGCGCCGCCCTGCTGGCTGACACGGTATACGGCGGGCCAGCCGCCCTGGCCCCAGGGGATGTCGTAGGTGGCGATCACCGCGTCGAAATTGGCGGCGATGGTGTCGTACCGAATGGCGTCGACGCCCGCGAGTTTCGACCGGTCGATGGCGGCCAGTTCGCTGCGGAAGCTGCGGGTCAGGACGCGATCCTTCTCCTCTTCCTCGATCGTCGGAATGGTCAGCAGCGACTTGGCGGCGGCGCGCTCGCCCTTGTCGAGGCCGAACGAGGTGACCGACTCCGGCGAGGCGTCCAGCGTGCGCTGGAAGGTGCGGTCCATATAGGCGTTGAGCTGGGCCGCGACCTGCGGATCCGAGGC
>JBBRFV010000202.1:0-4849 GCA_038241335.1 Caulobacterales bacterium
CCTGAGCATCTGGTGCAACGTGCCGACACGCTGACTGGCGAATGTCCGCTCACCACCCGCTGCGGACTCTAGGAGTGTCTGCTTTCGGGCGACCAGATGAGCCCGCACCCTTCACGCCGAAAAGCGGTCTTTCCCAAGGTCCGCTTTCAGTCACGAACGGCCTTTACCGAAGCCGCCGCGCCCCTCTAACCATTTCCCATGCCCTCCATCCTCTTCGTCTGCCTCGGTAACATCTGTCGCTCCCCCCTCGCCGAGGGTGCCCTCCGCGCCGAGGCCGCGCGTCTCAACCTCGACCTGATCGTCGACTCCGCCGGCACCGGCGACTGGCACGCCGGAGAGCCGCCCGACGAGCGGGCGCAGCGGACGGCGCTGCGCAACGGCGTCGACATCGCCGCCCTGCGCGCGCGTCAGGTCTGCGCCGCCGACTTCCGCCGCTTCACCCACCTGATCGCGCTCGACCACGACAACCTGGCCGCCCTGCGCCAGCTGGCGCCCGCCCCCGCCCCCGCCCCGGACGGACAGCCGGTCGCCGAGCTCAGCCTGCTGCTCGACCATGTGCCCGGCCGCGAGGGTCAGGCCGTGACCGATCCATGGTTCGGCGACGAGGCCGGGTTCGAGACGACCTGGGCCGAAGTCGCGGCGGCGGCGCGCGGGCTGGCGGGTAGGTTGCGCGGCCGCGCCTGAGCCCTTCCCCTTCCGCTCATCCCCGCGAAGGGCGGGGATGAGCGGTGAAACGTGCGGACGCCCGCACCCACGACCGATTCTGACGCACCTCGCCCCTACACTGCGTCCCCATGACCGAACCCTATCGCATCCGCTCCGCCGACACCTGGGCCCGCGCCCGCGACGACTACCTCGCCGGCATGGCCGCCGAGACGGTGTGCAGCCGCCATGACCTCGGCCTGTCGGCCTTCCGCCGCCACGCCCGGCGCGGGGGCTGGCGTCGCGTGGACCTTGACGATGCGGCGCCCGTCGAGACCGACCTGACCATCTATGAGGACATCGATCTGGACGAGCAGGTCGTTCTGGCGCGCCTGCGTTTCGTTCAGGCCCTGCATCACGGCCGGGCCTGGGAGGCCGCGCGCTGGCGCAGGCTGTGGCATGAGCTGCACCGCGAGAAAGACGCCTTCGACGCCGACTTCCTCGCCGGCATGAGTCCCGAAGAGATCGACGCCCTCCTCATCGCCGAGGCGGCCGAGCTTGAGGCCGAAGACGAGGATCTCGACCCCCTGCCGCCGGAGCCCGAACCGGCGCCCGCCGGCCCCGGAAACGGCCGCCCGGATGTGCACGGTGGCCTTTCCGGAGAGCCCCGGAAATCCCCGCTGCGCCTGACCCGGCCGGAAAATGTGCACGATGTGCACCCCGATGGTTCGAGTGGCCTTTCCGGCGCCGCCGGCGCCCCGCCCCCGGACCTCAGCCCGGCGTCGGCAGGGCCCTGAGGAACAGCACCCGCGCCGCGCCATAGTCGCGCGCGTCCAGCCGCTCATAGCCCGGCGTGTCGATCTCCGGCTCGTCCGAGCCGCGCTCGAACACCACCACGGCGCCGGGCTTGAGCCAGTGGCCCTCGATCAGCCGGGCCAGTGTCTGTTCGCCCATCCCCTTGCGGTAGGGCGGGTCGAGGAAGGCCAGGTCGAAGGCCTCGCCGTCCGACCCGGGCCGCGCGCCCAGCTCGGTCGCGCTGCGCCGGTGCACCCGGGTGCGGCCCATGATCCCGTAGGCGTCGGCGTTCTCGCGGATGGCGCCGCGGGCCTCGTCGTCGGTCTCGACGAACAGGGCGAAGGCCGCCCCCCGGCTGATGGCCTCGAAGCCCAGGGCGCCCGAGCCGGCGTACAGGTCCATGACCCGCAGGCCCGCCAGCGGCTCGCTCCACGCCGCGTGCTCCAGCACGTTGAACACCGCCTGCCGCGCCCGGTCCGAGGTCGGGCGCGTGCCCTGCCCCTCCGGCGCGGCGATGGCGCGGCCCTTCAGGCTCCCGGCGACGATCCTCATGGGTAGCGACGGTTGGCCCAGGTCATGAAGCTGACCAGGCCGACCGTGGTCAGCGCCAGACCGCCCGTGATCCAGACCGGCATATGGGCGAAGAAGGCCAGGGAAGTCCCGCAGCAGGCGCCCGGCATCAGCGACTGCATCAGCATGACCGAGAACCGCCGCAGCGGATGCCGCCTCGGCCGGATCGCGTCGGCGATGAAGGCGGCGTAGCCGTAGGTCAGGCCGGTGAACAGGCCGATCACGCTGACCAGGCCGAGATAGAGGGTGAAGGTCTGGGCCGTCACCGGCGGGGAATACATCAGCGTCGTCGCGAACGGCATCAGGGCTATACCGCCCAGCACGGCCAGATTGAGGATGAAGACCCCGGTGGTGAAGCGCTCCATGCCGAGGAACAGCCGCCGGTGCGAGTTCCAGAACACCCCGACGACGGCGAAGCTGAGGATGAAGGCGCCGATCATGCCCCAGCCCTCGCGCACCAGGGTCGCGATCGTCCCGTCCCAGCCGTGCGGCACGTGAAGCTCGATCGCCAACAGGGTGATGGCGATGGCGAAGACGCCGTCCGAGAAGAACATCAGCCGGTCGAGGCTGGGGTCGCCCTTGTGGGCCAGGTCGGCGTGGCTGTGATCGGTCATGGGCGCCATTCCGCGTCGATGGATCGCTTGAGCCGGCCGCGGAAGACCCGCGCCAGAAGGACCAGGCCCAGTATGGGGGCCAACAGCCAGGGCTTGGCCGCGCCGGAGGTCACCAGCCCGAACAGCGGCATCGACAAAGGCATGATCAGCAGCAGGACGAGGGTGAGGCGGCGCGCCTCTTTCGGCGGCGGGTTCCGGAACAGCGAGGGCTTCAGGAAGGCCGAATAGAACCAGATCGCGGCGTTGGAGAAGCCCAGCAGGCTGAAGGTCACCCAGTAGAGCGTGAACCCGCCACCGCTCGGACCGCCCTCGAAGGCCAGATTGTTGACGACCGGAACCAGCGTGATCACGCACAGCATGACCAGGTTGAGCACGGTCAGGCCCATGTCCGCGCTGCGGAAGCGGCCGAACATCTTGCGATGGGCGACCCAGAAACCGGCGATGACGATGAAGCTCAAAAGGAACGCAAGCGCCTGACGCCACATGAGCAGGCCCAGCGACGGCAGGCGATGGTCCCACCCCTCCGGCGGCCGCAACTCCAGCGCCAGCAGGGTGATGGCGATGGCGAACACGCCGTCCGACAGCATGATCAGCCGCTCGAGCGCATAGTCGCGCTCGTCGCCGCGGTCCTCCAGCAGATCCATGGACATGGCGGCCCCTCCCCCGTCGCTAGATCAGGCCGTTCGACGGGCGGCGTCAACCGCCCGCGCAACCATCAGCGCGGCTTGCGCGGTCCGCCGCCCGGCTTGGCGCCTCCGCCGCGACCCGGCGGATTGCTGCGGGTGCCGCCGCCGCGAGGCTTGAAGGCCCCCTCGGGACGGGCCGGCGCGCCTTCGCGGGGCTTGAAGGGCCGTTTGGGCCGGTCGCCGTCCGCCGCGGGCTTGGCGCTGAACGGGCGAGGCCCGTCAGAGCGGGCGCCGCGCGGCTTGTCGATGAACTGGTCGGCGCGTGGCGTGAAGACACGCTTGGGCCGTTCACCAGTGGCTTCCGAGCCGTCTGGCCGGGCGCGGGGGGTGAAGCTCTTTTTCGGGTGCTCGAAGCGCGGCGCGGTCTTGGCCCAGCCGGCCTTCTTGGGTGGCCGGGCGGCGCGGTCGGCGGCGTCCGAGGCCGCGGTTTCTGCGGCCCGGGTGCGGCTGGGCTTGCGCGACGGATCGGACAGGGCCGAGCCGGACGCGCCCTTGACGATCGGCGCCGTGGTGCGACGGCCCTGCATCGGCGCGGGCGTCTGAACCGTGTTGCCGGTCGGCAGGTTCTCGGGGCGGATATGCTGGGCCAGCATCTCGCGGATCACCCGGGGACCGACCTCCTCGACCGAGCCGATCGGCAGGGTGCCGAGCTGGAACGGACCGTAGGCGAGCCGGATCAGCCGGTTTACGGTCAGGCCGAGATGCTCCAGCACCTTGCGGACCTCCCGGTTCTTGCCCTCGGTGATGGAGACGCTGATCCACAGGTTGGCGGGCGCGTTGCCCTCGGCCTCCTTGGCCTTGTCCAGCGTCGCGTCGATGGCGCCGTAGCGAACCCCGTCCACGGTGACGCCCTCCTTGAGGCTGTCGAGCTGCAGCTGGCTGACCCGGCCCCGGGCGCGAGCCCGGTACTGGCGCACCAGCTCCGTCGTCGGCAGCTCCAGCGCCCGGCTGAGTTCGCCGTCGTTGGTCAGCAGCAGCAGGCCCTCGGTGTTGAGGTCGAGTCGACCGACCGAAATGACTCGCGGCAGGCCACTGGGCAGGGCGTCGAACACGGTCGGCCGGCCACCGGGATCATTGTGCGAGGTCACCAGGCCGGCGGGCTTGTGATAGCGCCAGACGCGCGTCGACTGCGCCGAGCCGACCGGCTTGCCGTCGACCGTGATCACGTCGTCGCGGGTCACCAGGGTGGCGGGGGTCTCCAGGAGCTTGCCGTTCACGGCGACCTTGCCCAAGCCGATCAGCCGCTCGACCTCGCGACGCGAGGCGATGCCGGCGCGGGCCAGGGCCTTGGCGATGCGCTCGCTGCGCTTGGGGCCTTCATCGGCGGCAGGTGCGGGTTTGCCGTCCTTGCCGAAGGACTTCCCGCCGGGCTTGCCGCCCGGTTTGCCGAAGGACTTGCCGCCCTTGGGCGGGCCGCGGTCGTCGCCGCTCTCGACGCGCTTGACGTAGGGCTTGCGGGGGGCGTCGCGGCTGTCGTCTTGACGCGGGCGCGGCTTCTTGTCGTTGTCTCGGGGATGGCTGGCCATGATGAGCGGTTCATGC
>JBBRFV010000203.1:0-4756 GCA_038241335.1 Caulobacterales bacterium
GAACATCACATAGGCCCCCGAAGGACGAAGCTCCGGCCGCCGCAGCAGATGGCTGCACAGCGCTGGGTCCTTGCGGCTCAGGCTGACCACCCCCTCGACCGCCGTCTGGCTCAGCCGGGCGGAGGTGTTGCGCAGCACGGCCTCGATGACGTGGCTTTCGCCGAAGCTCATCAGGGTCTCGGAGACCACCTCGCTGATGCCGCGCCGACTGGCCATCAGGAAGCGGTGCTCGGGCTGCGCGTCGCGGGCGCAGGCCACCAGATCGGCGTCCGACAGCGAGGCGCACTGCTCGATCAGCAGGCCGGCGATGCGCGGCGTGTCGCGCAGCAACATGCGAGCCAGCGCGTTCGGCAATTCCGACAGCGGCGCGAGCCGGGCGGCGACGCGCTCGCGGTCCTGCTCCGACGCCAGCCGCAGCATCTCGACCAGCAGATCGCCGGTCACCGCGCGTTCGAAGGCGTTGATCCGGCTGGCGGGCAGGGACACGACGTCGGCCAGCCGCTTGAGCAGCGCATGACGCGCGCGGAAGCCCGCGACGGGCGCGATCTCCTCGGGCGTAGGCGCGGGCTCGGACATGGGCGCGGAGTCTAGGCCGGGGCGGTTAACCGCCCGTGACGGTCTAAAGCCCCTCGAACAACGCCGTCGACAGGTAGCGTTCGGCGAAGCTGGGAATGATGACGACGATGGTCTGGCCGGCGTTCTCGTCCAGCGCGGCCAGGCGGAAGGCGGCGATCAGGGCCGCGCCCGACGAGATGCCGACCGGAATCCCCTCGACCCGCGCCACCTTGCGGGCCATGTCGAAGGCGTCCTCGTTACTCACCTGCTCGACCCCGTCGATGATCGAACGGTCGATGATCGACGGGATGAAGCCCGCCCCGAGGCCCTGGATTTTGTGCGGTCCCGGCGGGCCGCCCGAGAGCACCGCCGAGGCGGTCGGCTCGACCGCGATCATCCGCACCGACGGCTTCCTGGCCTTGAGCGCCTGACCGACCCCGGTGATGGTGCCGCCGGTGCCGACGCCGGCGACGACCATGTCGACCGCGCCGGCCGTGTCGTTCCAGATCTCCTCGGCCGTGGTCACGCGATGGATGGCCGGATTGGCGGGATTGTCGAACTGGGCCGGCATGATCGAGTTCGGGGTCCGCTCCAGCAGGTCGCGGGCCGTGGCGATGGCTCCGTTCATGCCCTTCTCGGCCGGGGTCAGCACCAGTTCCGCGCCCAGCAGCGCCAGCATCTTGCGCCGCTCGATCGACATGCTCTCGGGCATGACCAGGATCAGCCTGATCCCCTTGGCGGCGGCGACGAAGGCCAGGGCGATGCCGGTGTTGCCGCTGGTCGGCTCGATCAGGACGGTGTCCGGACCGATCAGTCCGGCCTGTTCCAGCGCATCGATCATGGCCACGCCGATCCGGTCCTTGACCGAGGCGATCGGGTTGAAGAATTCCAGCTTGGCCAACACCCGGGCCTTGGCCCCGTATTCCGCCGACAGCCGCGGGAGGCCGACCAGCGGCGTGTCGCCGATGGTGTCGATGATGGAGTCATAGACCCTGCCGCGCCCCGCCTTGCGGTGGCGGCTGGCGTCGTAGGCGGCGTCGGACATGGCACGGGTCTCCAGTGGCGTTTCCGCAAAGATAAGGGTTCGCGCGAAATCGCAAAGGGGCGTCGCCTCAGCGCGGCCCCGCGACATGGATCAGGATCAGGGCGATGGCGAACAGGAACAGCAGCGACAGGACGACCGTCGCCGCCGCCCGGGGCGCCGAACGGGCCACCGCCTTAAGATCGGTCTCCAGCCCCAGGGCCGCCATGGCCGCCAGCGTCAGGGCCGTGGAGGCGCCCGCGATGACCGGCAGCCAGTCCGCCGGGATCCAGCCCATAGACCGCACCGCCGCCATCAGCAGGAAGCCGAGGATGAACCACGGCACGAGGCGCGTCAGCTTCAGCCGTTTCACCGCGCCGACGCCCGCCCGGCGCGACGCCGCAAGCGCCAGGGTCACGCACACGGGGCCCAGCATCAGCACCCGGACTAGCTTGACCAGGGTGCCGGTCTGCATGGCCACCGCCCCGACCGGCGCGGTCGCCGCCAAAACCTGCGGCACCGCATACACCGTCAGCCCGGCCAGCTCTCCGAACCGCACCGGCGACAGGCCCACGATCTGACCGACCAGCGGCAGCACCAGCACCACGACCACGCCCAGAACGGCGGTGAAGGCGATGGCCGAGGACACGTCCTCGCCGTCCGCCCCGATCACCGGCGCGACGGCGGCGATCGCCGAGTTGCCGCAGATGGAATTGCCGCAGGCGATCAGCAGCGCCATCCGACGGTGCAGGCCCATCATCCGGCCGAGGGCGTAGCTGGCCGCGATGGCCATCACCACGACCAGGACGATGCCGACCAGCATCAGCGGGCCGATGGCCATCACCGTCGCCGCGCTGACCGAGGCGCCGAGCAGGACGATGGCGACCTCGAGCACGAATTTGGCGCTGAAATGCACCCCCTTGGCCAGCGACACGGGCGGCGTCCACACGGTCCGGATAACCGCGCCGGTCAGGATGGCCAGCACCAGAGCCTCCAGCCAGGCATGGCCGAACAGCCGGACCTCGATCGTCTGCAGCCCGACCGCGACCAGGGCCACGACGGCGCACAGCAGCACGCCCGGCGCGAACCCCAGCGGGCCGTCTTCGAACTTGCTGAACCCCGCCATAAGCCCCTTGGAGCAGGTTCCGCGACATTGGTCCAACCCCGCCGCTTCCGCCGGGAACGGGGAAATCCCACCCGCTCCTTCACCCCCCGTTAACCACGCTGGCGCATTCGTTAACGGCTGCTGTTTCAGCGAGCCGCGGTCAAAAGGTTCCGCCTTTTCGACCCGACGCGGCCGGGTTCCGGGGTCCTTTTTCTTGCGCAATCTCGCCGCCGCCGTCGAAGCGATCGACCCGCTGGTCGTGACCGGCAAGGTCGCCGGCGTGAACGGCCTTCTGATCGAATCGAAGGGCGGTCTCAGCCGCCTCTCGGTCGGGGCCCGGGCCGAGATCGACCGCCGCCATCTCAGCCCCCTGCCCGCCGAGGTCGTCGGCTTCCGCGACGCCAAGGCTCTGCTGATGCCGTTCGGCCCGGTCGAGGGCGTGGCCCCCGGGGCCGATATCCGCATCGTCTCCGCCGCCGCCAGCGTGCGCCCCACCACCGCCTGGCTGGGCCGCATCATCGACGCCTTCGGCCAGCCCATCGACGGCAAGGGACCCCTGCCCCAGGGCCCCGCCGCCTACCCGCTGCGCGCGCCGCCCCCGCCGGCCCACTCGCGCGGCCGGGTCGGCGAGCGGCTCGACCTCGGCGTTCGGGCCATGGACGTCTTCACCACCACCTGCCGCGGCCAGCGCCTCGGCATCTTCGCCGGCTCGGGGGTCGGCAAGTCGGTGCTGCTGTCGATGCTGGCGCGTCAGGCGACCTGTGACGTGGTTGTGGTCGGCCTGATCGGCGAACGGGGCCGTGAGGTGCGCGAATTCATCGAGGAGACCCTCGGCGAAGAAGGTCTGCGCCGCGCCATCGTCGTGGTCGCCACCTCCGACGAGCCCGCGCTGAAGCGTCGCCAGGCCGCCTACATGACCATGGCGATCAGCGAATATCTGCGCGATCAGGACCTCGAGGTCCTGTGCCTGATGGATTCGGTCACCCGTTTCGCCATGGCCCAGCGCGAGATCGGCCTGGCCGCCGGCGAGCCGCCGACCACCAAGGGCTACACCCCCACGGTCTTCACCGAACTGCCCAAGCTGCTGGAGCGCGCCGGGCCCGGCCCGGTCCGTCCCGACGGCACCACCGCCGGGCCGATCACCGCCCTTTTCACCGTGCTGGTGGACGGGGGCGACCATGACGAGCCGATCGCCGACGCCGTGCGCGGCATCCTGGACGGCCACATCGTCATGGACCGCAAGATCGCCGAGCGCGGCCGCTTCCCCGCCATCGACGTGCTCAAGTCCGTCAGCCGGACCCTGCCCGCCTGCCAGACCGTGCCCGAGCGCGAGCTGAACAAACGCGCGCGCCAGTGCCTGTCGGCCTACGGCAATATGGAAGAATTGATCCGCATCGGCGCCTATCGCACCGGCGCCGACCCCATCGTCGACCGGGCCATCGCCCTCAACCCGGCGCTTGAGGCCTTCCTGGGCCAGGACAAGGACGACCACACCGGTCTTTCCGATTCCTTTACCCGCCTCGAAGCAATCCTGAACCAAGGCATGATCAGCCAGTGATCCCGGAGTATTTCTCATGACCGCCTGGGCCCAATCCCTGATCCGCATCTCCAACTACGAGGTCGAGACGCTGCAGAAGCGCCTCGCCGAGATCACCGCGCGCCGCGCGTCGGCCGAAATGCGCATCGCCGTGCTGGCGGCGGAGGCCGAAATCGAGCAGGAGCGCGCCCGTGGAGACGCCGACGCCGCCATGATGCTGCAGGCCTATCTGAGCGGCTGGAAGCTGCGCAAGGTCGCCGCCGAGTCCGACGTCTCGGTCATCGACGTCGAGGAAGAAGGCGCCCGCGACGCCCTGACCGGCGCCTTCGAGGAGCTCAAGAAGTTCGAGCACGTGGCCGAGGTCACCCGCCTGAACGCTGTCATCGCCGCCGGCAAACGCGAGACCGCCGCCTTCGACGAACTGGGCCTGCGCCGCCGGGCCAGCTGACCCGCCGGAGGGCCGGGACATGATCGACCGCCGCTCCCTCCTGGCCACGCCGCTTGCGCTCGCAGCCTGCAACCGCATCGCCTCTGCCGA
>JBBRFV010000204.1:0-4743 GCA_038241335.1 Caulobacterales bacterium
TGCGTGCCTCGGCCATGGCCGCGCGACCCGATTTCGAGGAGGCCCGCAGGGCACGACGGCAGGCCATCGCCCTGTCCACGGGCGCGGACTTTGACCCGGTTCGGGCCAAGGCCTTGCTTGAACAGTCGCGCACCGCCGAGATGCGTGGGCGGGCCCGGCTGGAGGCCGACGCGGTGCAGCTGTTGGCGACGCTGGAAGCCGGCGACCGCAAGGCCTTGGCCCAGCTCCTTAGCCGCCACGGCGGCCGCAACGCCCGGGCCCAGAGCGCCGCTTCACCGGCGGCTCCCGCTCCGGCCGCTCCCGCCGCCGCTCAGTAGACGTCGCGGCGATAGCGACCGGCTTCGGTCAGGGCGGCCAGTCGATCGACGCCGAGAGCGGCCTCGAGCGTGGCGTGGACGCCGTGGGACATGCCTTCCAGGCTCCCGCAGACCAGCAGGCTCGCGCCGCGTTCGACCCAGGCCGCGATCTCGCCTGCCTGCTGCCCGATCAGGGCCTGGACGTAACGGCCGTCGCCGGCGTCGCGCGAGAAGGCTCGGTCGAGGCGGCTCAGTACGCCTGAGGCCCGCCAGGCTTGCAGCTCGTCATCGAGGAAGGCGTCATGGGCTTGGGTGCGCTCGCCGAACAGCAGCCAGGCCCCGCCGTGGACCTGGCCCTCGCGGGCTTTGAGGTGAGCGCGCAGGCCGGCCAGCCCGGTGCCGTTGCCGATCAGGATTAGCGGGATCTCCGGCGGCGGGCCGTGGAAGCTGCGGTTGGGGCGAACGCGCAGGCCGACCTCATCGCCGAGCGCCAGATCGCGGGTCAGCCAGCCCGAGGCGAGGCCGGGCGAGCCGTCAGGGCGGGTCATGCGGCGGACGATCAAGACGGCTTGGCCCTCGGCCGGCACGGAGGCGACCGAGTATTCGCGGCTGCCGGGCGTGGGCCCTCCTGGGCGGGCGGGCAGACCGATCTCGGCGATGTCGCCGGCGACCCACTCGGGGGCGTGATCGACGGGCGCGAAGGCCAGTCTCCAGGCTTCGCCGCCCGGACTTCCCGGGTTCAGGCAGGTCCGCTCGGCCAGACGCCAGCGGTCCAGCGCGGGCGGGGTCCAGTCGGGCTGGACGGTCGTGCCCGCGATCAGCCCCAGCTGGTGCTGCCAATGGCGCACGGCGCCGGCGTCCCCGTTGTCGACCTCGACCCGGTCGAACAGGGGCTCGGCCCCGGAACGACGCAGCCAGGCGTCGAGATTGCGGCCGAAGCCGGCGAAGTTGGCGTAGGTCCGGTCGCCCAGCGCCAGCAGACCATAGGACAGGCCCTTGAGGTCGGCGTCACGGCTCATGAACTGACGGACGAGCAGGGAGGCGCTGTCAGGCGCATCGCCCTCGCCCGTGGTGGCGGCGATGATCAGGACCCGGCCGGCGGCTTTCAGATCGTTCAGGCCGAGGTCGCCCAGCAGGGCCACGCGAGCGGGCGTCCCGGCGTCGGACAGGCTTTTCGCCGTCATCCAGGCCAACTCCTCGGCCAGGCCGGTCTGGCTGGCGAACGCGACGAGGACAGGGCGGCCTCCGGCTCCGGCGAAGGCGTCGGCGCGGGCGCTGGCCTGGCGCCGGGCGCGTCGCCTGGCCAAGGCGACGGCGAGGACGATCAGCAGCCAGACGACGCCCGCCGTGGCGGCGGCCAGCCAGCGGATGGGGTCGGCTGTCACGCGCCGGCGTCCAACATGGCGGCGAAGGCGGCGGTGACGATCTCGACCGGACCGTCGTCTGTGCGCACCACGAAGGCGGCGGCCAGGCCCATGGCCTCGGCGAAGGCGGGGCCCTCCTGCGGGCCCATGACGGTCAGGGCCGTGGCCATGGCGTCGGCCCGCATGGCCGTTTCGGCGAAGACGGTGACCGAGGACACGCCATTGCCCACCGGGCGACCGGTGCGGCCGTCGATGGTGTGGCTGTAGCGCGCGCCGTGGGCCTCATAGCCGTGCACCCAGTCGCCCGAGGTGGCGACGGCGAGGTCGAACAGGCCGGCCACGGCGGGCGGGTTCGGCGCGTCGGGACCCTGCTGCAACTCGACCCACCATGGATAGCCGTCGGGACGCACGCCTGCGCCGCGCAACTCTCCGCCGATCTCGACCAGATGATGGGTCAGACCCATGGCGGTCAGGCGCTCGGAGACCTGATCGACGGCGTGACCCTTGGCGATGCCGGACAGGTCGAGCTGGAGCCCGCCCATCTGCTGAACCGCCCGGGCGTCGCGGTGCAGCCGCAGCCGGCTCCAGCCGCTGACGGCGCGCGCTGCGGCGATCTCCTCCTCGAAGGGCAGGGTCGGGCCCGTGCCGACGGCGTTGTCCGGTCGGGGCCCGGGCGGCCCGAAGCCCCAGAGATTGACCAGCGCGCCCAAGGTCGGATCGACCGCGCCGTCGGTGTCGTCGGCGAGGTCCATGGCCGTGTTGAGCAGGGTCCAGAACGGCTCGGACACCGCCCAGAAGCCCGGCGGTGCGGCGTTCAGCCGGGCCAGTTCGGAGCGCGGGTCCCAGTGGCTGAACAGGCCGACGATCCCGGCCAGTTCCTCCTCGATATCAGCGCGGACCGTGTCGGGGTCGAGGCCGGGCGGCGCGGCGCATCGGACGCCCCAGGTCGTGCCCATGGTTTCGCCGGACAGGCTGTGCACCACGTCCCCAGGCGGCCTTTCGGGCGTCCTGCCATGCGTTGGCAGCAGCACCCGGCGGTCTGAAGCGGGCTGCTCGTCGCCGCCCAGAACGAGCGGCGGCGGGGTGGCCCTGGAGGATCTGGGAGACTTCATTGGGAACCTAGGGCAGGACTTCGACGACGCCGCTGTACTGGGCGTTCAGGGCCACGTCGGCGCCGGCGGCGGGCCTCCGCACCGAGGCGTTCATCCAGTAGAGGCCCGGCTGGGGCCAGCTGACAGAGAAAGCGCCGTCGGGGCCGGTGCGCACCGTCATCTCCTCCGGTGCGTTGCGGTAGCGCGACCCGCCGCGGGCGACGGTGACCTCGATGTCGGCGGCAGGGACCCCGTCCAGCATCAGGCGGAAGGTGGCCGCCTCGCCGACCACCAGGTCGTTGGGATGGGTCACCGGGCCCAGTTCGAGGCCCGCGGCCGTGGCCGCGAAGACCGTCTCCGTGGGGGCGCCCAGGGTGACGAACGTCTCGGTCCTGCTGCTGGCGCGGGTGGCGACCACGTCCGCGGCTCCCGCCGGAACGGCGCTGGTGAAGTCGGCGGCCGACCCGCGCCAGCGTCCCTCGACCCCGTCCACCTTCCAGGTGGCCATGATGCTGCTGGAGACGTTGGCGATGCGGTAGGTGCCCTGCTGGGTCAGGTGCGCGTCGAAGGTCGAGCGGTGTCTGCCCTGCATCAGGTTCTCGGGCGCGACCGCCGAGCCGTCGGGCGCCGTGATGGTCAGGCCGGTCAAGCGCATGGCGTTGTGGTCGGCGATGAAGACCCTGTTGGACATGCCGGCGTCGAATCCGACCCAGGCGTCGCTTCCCGACAGGACCGTCGAAGTGGGCGCCAGCCAGCCGCGGTGGGCCTGGGCGGTCACGGGGATGGTCAAGGCGGTCACGGCGGCGATCAGGGCGAGGGTATTCTTCATGGGGCGATCCTAACGGGTCACTGAGACACGCACGGCGCCCATTTCGGTGGAGCCGGCGGCCGAGGCGGTGTTGGCGGCGCCCCAGCGGAAGGGCACTCGGACGACCTCGCGCCCGCCATGTTCGCGGGCGGCCTCGACGACGAGCGTGTAGGCGCCCGGGCGCAGGGCTGTCAGGCGGGCAGCGGGCACGGTCACGGTCTGGCGGCCCGGAGCGCGGGTGGCGCCCGACACGCCGTCGGCGGGCAAGGCTAGCGACCGGCCGCCCTTGCGCCACCACGTGCGCAGATCCTTCAGATAGTCCTCGCCCTCGGCCGGGTCTGAGGTCTCGTACCAGATGGACAGGGTCTGGACGGCGGCGCCGTCGGCGCCTTCGATCCAGGTGGCGACGTAGGGCCGGTGGTATTCGGCCACCGGCAGGGTCGGCAGGGTCAGGGAGACGGTCAGGTCGGCGGCCCAGGCAGGGGCCGCGACGGCCGCGCCAACGATGGAGAAGGCAAGGGTGAGCTTACGCATGGAGGGCCTTGCAGAACGCGTCAGTGAATGAAGATCAGGGCGATGACGACCGGGACCAGCAGGCCGAAGCCGAGCAGGGGCCAGGTCGAGGGGCGTTGGCGGGCGTGCAACCAGGTCAGGCCGAAACCGGTGACGGCGAAGATCAGGCAGGCGGCGGCGAAGACGTCGATGAACCAGAACCAGACCTTGCCGGTGTTGCGGCCCTTGTGCAGGTCGTTGAGCCAGGCGACCCAGCCGCGGGTGGTGTGTTCCAGAACGGCCTCGCCGGTGGCGCGGTCGATGGTCAGAGAGCCGTCGCCGCCGGGCTCGGGCAGGGCGACATAGAGCTCCTCCACCGTGGTTTCGGAGGGCTTGCCGGCGATGGAGACCTTGAGCGTGTCGGCCGCCCAGCCGGCGACGGCGGCGGGTGCGGCGGCCGTGGTCTCGGACGGGAAGCGCTTGAGCCCGGCCAGCAACGTCGCCGGCAGGGTCGCTGTGCGCTGGGTGGTTACGGGCTTGGCGGGAATGGAGGCGGCGTGGTTCAGGGTCACGCCCGTGGCGGCGAACAGCAGCAGGCCCGTCAGGCTGAGCGCCGCCGAGATCCAGTGCCACTGATGCAGTTGCTTGAGCCAGAACGCGCGCATGGCGTTCAGGGACTGTTTCGGCCGGAC
>JBBRFV010000205.1:0-4730 GCA_038241335.1 Caulobacterales bacterium
GTCGCCTTCAGCCAGCCGGTCTGGAAGCTGATCAGGGCGTAGGCGGCGGCGTGCGACTTGTTGAAGCCGTAGCCCGCGAACTTGGCCACCAGATCGAAGATGCCGCCCGACTGTTCCTCGGGGACGCCCTTTTCCGACGCGCCCGCGATGAAGCGCGCGCGCTGGAAATCCATCTCCTCCTTCTTCTTCTTGCCCATGGCCCGGCGCAGCAGGTCGGCCTCGCCGAGGCTGTAGCCGGCCAGGATCTGGGCGATCTTCATCACCTGTTCCTGGTAGATGATGACGCCGTAGGTCTCGGTCAGCACCTCCTTGAGGGAGGGGTGCAGGTAGTCGACCTCCTGCCGCCCGAATTTGCGGTCGATATAGGTGTCGATCATCTCCATCGGCCCGGGCCGGTAGAGGGAGATCAGGGCGGTGACCTCCTCGATGGAGCCGCAACGCATCTTGCGCAGGGTGTCGCGCATGCCCTGGGATTCCAGCTGGAACACCCCCACGGTCTGGCCCGAAGCCATCAGCTCATAGGTCTTGCGGTCGTCCAGCGGCAGGCCGTTCCAGTCGGGCGCGGCCCCGCGCCGTTCCAGATACTGGCGGGCCCGGTCCAGCACGGTCAGGGTCTTCAGGCCGAGGAAGTCGAACTTCACCAGTCCGGCGGCCTCGACCCATTTCATGTTGAACTGGCTGGCCGGGATGGTCGAGCGCGGGTCCTGGTACAGGGGCGCCAATTCGATCAGCGGCCGGTCGCCGATGACGATGCCGGCGGCGTGGGTCGAGGCGTTGCGATACAGCCCCTCCAGCTCCAGGGCGGTGTCCAGCAGGGTGCGGACGGCGGCGTCGGTGTCGCGCGCCTCCTTCAGCCGCGGCTCCAGCTCGATGGCCTGGGCCAGGGTCACGGGGTTGGCGGGGTTGGCCGGCACCATCTTGGCCAGCCGGTCGACCTGACCCAGCGGCATCTGCAGCACCCGGCCGACGTCGCGCAGCACGGCCCGCGCCTGAAGGGTGCCGAAGGTGATGATCTGGGCGACCCGGTCCTTGCCGTAGCGCTCCTGGACGTAGTCGATCACCTCCTCGCGCCGCTCCTGGCAGAAGTCGATGTCGAAGTCTGGCATGGAGACCCGCTCGGGGTTCAGGAACCGCTCGAACAGCAGGCCGAAGCGCAAGGGGTCGAGGTCGGTGATGGTCAGGGCCCAGGCGACCAGCGACCCGGCGCCCGAGCCCCGCCCCGGTCCCACGGGAATCCCGTGCGACTTGGCCCATTTGATGAAGTCCGACACGATCAGGAAATAGCCGGGGAAGCCCATCTGCTGGATGATGCCGACCTCCCACTCGAGCCGGGCCCAGTAGTCGGCCTCGGGCGCGGCGGGGGTCACGGCCGTCAGCCGCGCCTTCAGCCCCTCGCGGGCCTGATGCATCAGTTCTTCGGGCTCGGTGCGGCCGGCCCCGGCCTCGAAGCGCGGCAGGATAGGCGCCCGGGTCGGGGCCAGGAAGGCGCAGCGTCTGGCGATGTCGATGGTGCTGTCGCAGGCCTCGGGCAGGTCGGCGAACAGGGTGCGCATGGCCGCGGCGGGCTTGAACCAGTGCTCGCCGGTGATCTTGCGGCGATCCTCCTGGCCGACGAAGGCGCCGTCGGCGATGCACAGCAGGGCGTCGTGGCTCCGGGCCTGGGCCGCCCTAGCGTAGTGGACGTCGTTGGTGGCGACCAGCGGCGTGTCGTTGTCGTAGGCCCAGGCCACCAGGCCCCGCTCGGCGGCCGTTTCGCCAGCCAGGCCGTGACGCTGCAACTCGACGTAGAGCCGGTCGCCGAACGTGGACTGCATCTCGTTGAGCGCGGCGTCGCCCTGGGCCGTCTTGCCCTGGGCGTAGAGGGGATCGACCGGGCCGTCGGGGCCGCCGGACAAAAGGATCAGGCCGTCGGAATGCTCGACCACCTTGTTCCAGGGCACGCTGGGCTCGTCCATGGCTCCGGCGTCGAGGAAGGCGGCGGACGACAGGGCCGACAGGTTTCGCCAGCCGACCTCGTTCTGGACCAGCAGGACGACAGTCGGTGTCCTGGCCCAGCGCTCGTTGATCTTGCCGCCGATGCCGGTGACCGGCAGGGCGCAGCCCAGCAGCGGCTGGACCCCCGCGCCCCTGGCGGCCTCGCTGAACTCCAGGGCGCCGAACAGATTGGTCCGGTCGGCGACCCCCACCGCCGGCATGCCCGCGTCGGCCGCCAGCACCGGTACCTTGGCCGCCTTGATCGCGCCTTCCAGCAACGAATAGGCCGAGCGGACACGCAGGTGGATGAAGCCGTCGTCGCCCTTGGCCTCGCTCACAGCGCCGTCACTCCGTTCTCCGGTTGGAAATCACATCCTGCCCCGAGTCCCACATGCCGTCCCACATCACGTCGGGCCGGAACACCGCAAACCGGCGCGGACCGGGCGGCGGCGGCGGACCGTCTGTGGATAGGCCCGGTTCCCGGGTCCGAACCCGCCGCGAAAAAAAACAGGGTCCAGAGAGTCCGGAGAGTCCGGATGATCCCTGCCAGGTGCTTGATAAGGCTCAGGTGGCGATTCCAGCGATCCGGACTTCCTGGACTCTCTGGACCCCCGCCTCAGCTCGCCGTGACGACCAGCGCGGCCTGCCAGACCATCCAGACAAAGCCGCCGCACGAGGCCAACGACAACATATCCCTAACCCAACGCGCCATGATCTCATCTCCGGATTGCGTGTTCCTGTAATGTTCTATGTTGCGGTTTTGTTCCCGTCAAGAGCGACGATCTGAAGTCGACCCCGATACGGCCGTTGGACGGACTCGATCGGCGCCTTGAAACCACCACGTCCTTTCCGACGTATGATGCATCATGACCCGTCCCCTGATCGCTCTCATCGCCCTTCTCGCCGCCTGCTCCCCGGCTCCGCCGGCGCCCGCGGAGCCCCTACCGCCCGGCAGCCAGACCGCCGTCTTCGCCGGGGGCTGCTTCTGGTCGGCCGAGAAGGCGTTCGAGCATGTAACGGGCGTCAGTTCGGTCGTGTCGGGCTTTGTCGGCGGCGCGCGGCCCAATCCGACCTATGCCCAGGTCGTGGCCGGGGGCACCGGCTATCAGGAGTCCGTCCAGGTGACCTTCGATCCGCACGTGGTCAGCTATCGCGCCCTGGTCGATCGCTTCTGGAGGACCATCGATCCGACCGACCCCAACGGCGTCTTCTGCGACCAGGGACCGTCGTATCGGACCGGCGTCTTCGCCACCGCCGCCCAGGCGCCGACCGCCAATGCGTCGCGCACGGCGGCGGAGCGGGCCCTGGGTCGATCGTTCGTCACGCCGGTGCGCGCGGCCGCCCGCTTCTGGCCCGCCGGGCGCGAGCATCAGGACTATGCCGAGCGCAATCCCGCCGCCTATGAGGCCTATCGCATCGGCTGTGGCCGCACCGACAGGCTTAGGCGCGTCTGGGGCGCCGCCGCCGTTCTCTGATCCGCTGTAATCCCGTGGGCGAACGCTACGAGCGGGTGTAGTCTGGAAACCGACGCCCTCCTCCGTCCGCCCTTCCGGCGGCAGGCGTCGCAGGAGCGCGGTCATGGCCAAGGGTCAAGTGAAGAGCAACAAGGAAGTGCGCAAACCCAAGGCGGAGAAGCCCAAGCCTTCGGTGACGGCGGGAAGCTCGCCGTTCACGACGCCGCCCGGGAAGAAGTAGAGGGCGCACACTCGCTTGCTTTCGTCATACCGGCGAAAGCCGGGACAGGGCGGCGCCGAAGGCGATCTGTGCATTCAGGCTGTCGGCGACACTGACGTCCGCACAGGTTCGCGCTCTCGCGCGCCGCCGGGTTCCGGCCTTCGCCGGAATGACGAAAGCAAGAAAGGCCGTGTCCCGTCCCGGACAGCGCCTTTGGCGCTTCCGCGATGACAAGTCCCAAGCCCTGCAAAGCGAATCAGTCGTCCGGGATCACGGCCAGCTTCGCCTCGCACTCGGCCAAACCGGACTCGACTCCGGCCGTGCGGTAGAGGTCGCGCGCCTCGGTCCAGGCGGGGGTCGCATTCCGTCGCAGATCCTCCAGCGCCAAGGCTTGCAGCCGCAGGGCGTTGGCGAGGTCGAGCGGGGTCCCCCTGGCCTTGCGGTACAGGGCGACGGCCTGGTCGGCGTGGGCCAGGGCGCTTTCGGGCTGGCGGGCCTCGCGGTCGAGATCGGACAGGCAGCCCAGGGCGTGGGCGCGCAGCAGGGGCCGGGCGCTCTCGCGGGCGAGAGCGGCGGCGCGGGCGTAGCTGTTGCGGGCGTCGCCCGTTCGGCCTTCCTCGCGCGCCTCGCGGGCCGCCGTCAGATGCAGTTCGATGGCGTCGGTCATGGGCGCTGGACCTAATAGGCGTGGGCCTCGGCCGGGCGCTCTTCCAGATGGCCGTCCTTGAGGGCGAAGACGCGGTCCATGTGACCGGCCAACTCCATGTTGTGGGTGGCGATCAGGGCGGCGACGCCTGTGTCCTTGACCAGCTTGTGCAGGGCCTCGAACACGGTCTGGCTGGTGGCGGGGTCGAGGTTGCCGGTCGGCTCGTCGGCCAGCAGCAGGCGGGGCTTGTTGGCCAGGGCGCGAGCCACGGCGACGCGCTGCTGCTCGCCGCCCGACATCTGGGCCGGCTGGTGGGTCAGGCGTTGGCCGAGACCGAGGGCGGTGAGCATCTCGGCCGCGCGAACCCGGGCCTCGGCGTGGCGGACGCCGGCGATGCGCAGCGGCAGGGCGACGTTGTCGCGCGCGTCGAACTCGG
>JBBRFV010000206.1:0-4676 GCA_038241335.1 Caulobacterales bacterium
ATACGGCATGCTGCCGCGCGCCACCCACACGCGGGGCCGACGCGAAGCCGCGACCGGCAAACAGACGGGCCGGACGCAGGAAATCCAGCGACTGATCGGCCGTTCGCTGCGCGCCGTGGTCGATCTGAAGGTTCTGGGCGAGCGCCAGGTCGTTCTGGACTGCGACGTGATCCAGGCCGACGGCGGCACCCGGACGGCGGCCATCACCGGCGCCTGGGTCGCCATGGCCTCGGCCTTCGATTACCTGCGCGCCGAGGGCGTGCTGAAGGCCGATCCGATCCTCGATCAGGTCGCGGCGGTGTCGTGCGGCGTCTGCCAGGACCTGCCGGTGCTGGATCTGGACTACGAGGAGGACAGCACCGCCGAGGCCGATTCCAACTTCGTCCTGACCGGTTCGGGCACGATCGTGGAGATCCAGGCGACGGGCGAGAAGCGCGGTTTCACCCGCGCCGAGTTCGACCGCCTGTTCCAGCTGGCCGAAAGCGGCTGCGCCGACCTGTTCGCCATGCAGCGGACCGCGCTGGGCCGCTGACGGCGGGGGTTCCCGCCGGGCGCGAATGGAGGCATCGTCCTGCGTCGATCCGTTGATCGGGAGCTCGTCATGCGCCGTGCCCTTCTCGTTTTCAGCCTC
The DNA here is from genome assembly GCA_038241335.1 of Caulobacterales bacterium. GTDB lineage: Bacteria > Pseudomonadota > Alphaproteobacteria > Caulobacterales > Caulobacteraceae > Brevundimonas. The sequence continues at coordinate 632 of JBBRFV010000206.1, forward strand.
GCGGTCCTGATGTCGGCCTGCAACAAGCCGGCCGACGCCCCGGCCGCTGACGCCGCGCCCGCCGCGACGCCCGCCCCCGTGATGCCGGCCGACGCACCGCCGCAGGAAGAGGTCGATCCCGCCGTGGCGGCGACCCCCGTCGGCGAGACGAATTCCTGCCTTCTGGACCAGGGCGCGGACGCCTCGGCCCGGCTGGTCGCCCGCTGCATCGCGGTCAGCCCGGCGACTCATCCGCCCTGCAACGCGGCCAACCCGTGCCAGATGATCCAGGACGAGATCGACCGGTCCTGCGAGATGATTCCGGCGGGCGAGGCCCGCCCGGCGGAATGCACCGCCTGACCGGACCCGCCGTCCGTCAGCACTGACGGCGATGCAGGGCCGGCAGGCCGCCGGCGCGGACGAAGGATCGCCGGGCCTCCCACGGCAGGTCGCGGGGTGAAATATCCGCAGGGCGGCGCTTGTCGTCGTGTGGCGGCTCATTCGGGCGCGCTATGGTCTTTCGGCACGCGAGCCTGTATGAGGCGCGCGCTTTCTCCCCGCATTCCGCTCCGACCCCCGCGGCCGCCGCACCCGGCCGCCCTTTCCGCGTGATACTCAAATGAACCTGCGCAACGTCGCCATCATCGCCCACGTCGACCACGGCAAGACCACGCTGGTGGACCAGCTGCTGGCCCAGTCGGGCGTCTTCCGAGCCAATGAGGCGCATGCAGAGCGCGCCATGGACTCCAACGACCAGGAGCGCGAGCGCGGCATCACCATCCTGGCCAAATGCACCAGCGTGCTGTGGCACGGGAAGGCCGGCGAGACGCGCATCAACATCATCGACACTCCGGGCCACGCCGACTTCGGCGGCGAGGTGGAGCGGATCCTGGGCATGGTGGACGGCTGCGTCCTGCTGGTCGACGCCGAGGAAGGCGTCATGCCCCAGACCAAATTCGTGCTGACCAAGGCGCTGAAGATGGGCCTGCGTCCGATCCTGTGCATCAACAAGGTCGATCGCGCCCACGCCGACCCGGACAAGGTCCACAACGCCGCCTTCGACCTGTTCGCCGCCATCGGCGCGACGGACGAGCAGCTGGACTTCCCGCACATCTATGCCTCGGGCCGGGCCGGCTGGGCGACGCTGGACATGAATGTCCCCTCGGACAACCTGGGGCCGCTGTTCGACCTGATCGTCGACCATGTGCCGGCGCCCAAACAGGTCGAGAACAAGGACAAGCCGTTCCAGATTCTGAACGTGCTGATCGAGAGCGACCCCTTCCTCGGCCGCCTGCTGACCGGTCGCATCGAGAGCGGCAAGGCCGTTCCGGGCATGGCCATCAAGGCCCTGTCGCGCGACGGCAAGATCATCGAGCAGGGCCGGATCACCAAGGTGCTGGCCTTCCGCGGCCTGAAGCGCCAGCCGGTGGACGAGTCGGAGGCCGGCGACATCGTCGCCATCGCCGGCATGTCCAAGGCCACGGTGGCCGACACCCTGTGCGCGCTGGAAGTCACCGAGGCCCTGCCCGCCCAGCCGATCGATCCGCCGACCATCTCCATGACCGTGTCGGTCAACGACAGCCCGCTGGCCGGTCGCGAAGGCGACAAGGTCCAGTCGCGCGTCATCCGCGACCGCCTGCTCAAGGAGGCCGAAGCCAACGTCGCCATCCGCGTCACCGAGACCGGCGGCAAGGACGCCTTCGAGGTCGCCGGCCGCGGCGAACTGCAGCTGGGCGTGCTGATCGAGAACATGCGCCGCGAAGGCTTCGAACTGTCGATCAGCCGTCCGCGCGTGGTGTATCAGATCGCCGAGAACGGCGAACGGATGGAGCCGATCGAGGACGTGGTCATCGACGTCGACGACGAATACACCGGCGTGGTCATCGAGAAGCTGTCGGCCCGAAAGGCCGAGCTGAAGGACATGGGCCCGTCGGGCGCCGGCAAGACGCGTCTGACGCTGAAGTCGCCGTCGCGCAGCCTGATCGGCTACCAGGGCGAGTTTCTGACCGACACGCGCGGTTCGGGCGTGCTGAACCGGGTGTTCAGCCACTATGAGCCGCACAAGGGCGCCATCGAGGGCCGCCTCAAGGGCGTGCTGGTCTCGAACGGCGACGGCGAAACCGCCGCCTTCGCCCTGTGGAACCTCGAGGACCGCGGCATCATGTTCGTGGGCGGCGGCGAAAAGACCTACCAGGGCATGATCATCGGCGAGAACGCCCGCTGGGACGACCTCGACGTCAATCCGATGAAGGCCAAGGCGCTGAACAACATCCGCGCCTCGGGCAAGGACGAGGCCGTGCGCCTGACCCCGCCGCGCCGTCCGTCGCTGGAACAGGCCATCGCCTATATCGAGGAAGACGAACTGGTCGAGGTCACGCCCAAATCGATCCGCCTGCGCAAGGCGGTGCTGAACCCCTCGTTCCGCAAGAAGCGCGTCCGCGAGGAATAGTTCTTCGCCAGATCGGAAGAGTCAGAGGGGGCGGGCCGGTTGGTCCGCCCCTTTTCCGTTGAACCCCAGCATTCCCCACCAGCCGCCGCTGCTGAGCAGGGCCACATCCAGGAGGGCGAAGGCGAGCGGGGTCGAGGCCGGGGCGGCGATGAAGCGCGGTCGCCAGTCGGGCGTGAATTTGGCCTTGAAGGCGCGCAGGCCCTCGAAGCCGTAGAGCGCCCCGCCCTCGTCGAACACCAGGGCCCCGACCCGGGCGAAAACGGGCGCCAGACGGCGATCCTCCAGGCCAGACAGGGGCGCCATGCCGAGGTCGAAGCCCGCATAGCCGGCCTCGCGCGCCCACTGGATGGCGCGGACGAACAGATAGTCCATGACCCCCGGAGGCGCGTCCGGCGCATGGCGCATCAGATCGACGGCGACGTTGGCCCGCTCGCCCGCGCCCGGAAGCAGGTTGGCGAAGGCCACCACCCGGCCGTCCTGGCGCACGACCGCCAGCGGGGTCCGGTCCAGATAGGCGGGGTCGAAACGGCCGAGCGAAAAGGCCTTTTCCGAGCCGTGGTGGTGCGCCAGCCAGGCGTCCGACACGGCCTTCAGCTCGGCGGCGACGCTGGAGACGGAGCCGGGCGGCAGCATATCGAACGTGGCGCACTCGCGCTCGGCGCGGCTGATCGCGGTGCGCAGATTCTGGCGCGCCTTGCCCTCAAGGGTGAAGGTCGACAAGTCGACGACCGCCGTCTCGCCCACCTTGCGGACCGCCAGGCCGAGAGTCGCCAGATCGGCCAGCAGCTCCTCGCCGACGGAATAGAAGACGGCCGCGCCGCCGTAGCTGTCGGCCAGACCGGCGAAGGCCCAAAGCAGTTCGCGACGTTCGGCGAGACGCCCGGCCGGTTCCCCCATGGTGATCCAGCGGCGACCCCGGACGCGATAGGCGATGAAGCTGTCTCCCGATGGACTGAACAGCAGCGCCTTGTCGGCCAGCAGGGCGAGCCAGGCCTCGGGCGGGGCGCGGTCGGCGGATTCCAGCACGGCAAGAGCCCGCTGGATGTCGGCGGGCGTCGCGGGTCCGTGGCTCCAGGCGCCCGGGGCCGTCAGCAACGACCGGCCGGCGACGAGCAGGGTCAGCAGGGCGACCACGGCCGCGCCGCGCAGGAAGCCGGAGGCCTGCCGGTCGGTCAGGAAGCTCCACCACAGCTCGTCGGTGTAGGCGACGTCGCGATAGGCGAAGAAGCCGAGCCACAGGCTGGCGGCGACGGCGGCGATCAGCAGCACCAGCCAGGGCGGCGTCAGCGGTTCGACCAGCCGCGAGCGGCGATTGAAGGCGTTGCGGCAGGGCAGCAGGAGGACCGCCACGACCGCCAGCTGGATCGCCTCTTCCCAGTCCAGACCCTTCAGCAGCGAGAAGACCACGCCGCCCAGCAGGACGATCAGCGCCGCCCACCAGGCGCCGCGCCGACGCCGCCACAACCCCGCCGACAGCAGGAGCAGGAGAAAGCCCGCCACGCTGGCGGCGAAATGGGACAGGTCGATCAGGACGGGCGGGGCGATCCGCGCCAGCGTCTCGAGCCGATCCTGGAACGCCGGCGTCACGGCCGAGATCAGCATCACCGCACCGGCGAG
>JBBRFV010000207.1:0-4657 GCA_038241335.1 Caulobacterales bacterium
CATTTGACTACGCCGTCAAGGCGGTCCGCGAGCAGAAAATTTCGTACGCCTACTATCACGACCCCAAGGCCAATACGCTCAAGAGCTATGGCGTTCGCTCGTTCCCGACGGCCTACCTCGTCGACAAGCAGGGCAAGGTGATCTGGGAGGGCGTGCCGACCGCGCAGGAAAACGTGCTCGTCCCCATGATCGAAACGGCGCTCACGGCCAAGTGACTCCGAGATAGTCCTCGACGGCGGTGTTGCCGCCGCCGACCACGATCACGTCCTTGCCGCGATAGAAGAACCCGTCGCAGGTAGCGCAGGCCGAGACTCCGAAGCCCTGATATTTGGCCTCGCTCTCGATCCCCAGCCATTTGGCCTGGGCGCCGGTGGAGATGATCACCGTCTCCGCGAACAGCTCGCCGCCGGAATCCAGCGTCAGGCGGAAGGGCCGCTGCGACAGGTCGGCCTTGACCACGATGTCTTCGATGATCTCCGTCCCGACGTGCTCGGCCTGGGCGCGCATCTGCTCCATCAGCCAGGGCCCCTGGATGACGTCGGCGAAGCCGGGATAGTTTTCGACGTCGGTGGTGATGGTCAGCTGACCGCCGGGCTGCAGGCCGGCGATGACGACGGGGCTCAGCATGGCGCGGGCGGCGTAGATAGCCGCGGTCCAGCCGGCGGGGCCGGAGCCGATGATGGCGACGCGAACGGTTCTCGGAGTGCTCATGACGTCTATTTAGGCGCTGATTCCATTCCGCGCGATGGTAGGATCGCGCCTGTTCACAGGGAGATGGTCATGGAAGGCCGAAGCTTTATCGGTACCGGGCTCGTGATCGGGATGATCGCCGGCGTGGTGATCGGCCTGCAGATGGACTCCCTGATGCTCGGGATCATCTGCGGCGTGGTTGGCGGCGGCGTGATCGGTGGATTGATCGATCTGGCCGCGCGGGCGCGGCAGGGCCGCAACAGGGACTAGGGTCGGATCATTTCCAGCACCCGGCGGGCCGCTCGTTCCGTCTCGGCCAGCGGGTCGTAGCGCCAGTCGTCCAGCGTCCCGTCGAAGTCACGCGCCGCGCCACGTTCGCGCAGGTCAGCGTGCAGGCGCGCGAATTTGTCGCCGGCCTTGAGCGGGATCATGGGCAGGATATGCACCGGCTTACCGGTCGAGGCGGCCTCGGCCGCCATGTTGGCGCTGTCCTCGGTGACGAGGATGTGGTCGGCGAAATGCAGGAAGGCGAAATAGGGGTTCGGACCCGTCCCGTCCCAGATCAGTCCGGGCAGATGCGCCAGCCGCGCCGTCATCACCGCCTTCGCCGCCTCGGGCGTGCGGCGCGAGAAGGTCAGTATCAACGATCCGCCGGCCGCTTCCACGGCGCCGGCGATGCCATCGGCGAGGGTTGCGGCATGGGTTTCGGACAGGTCGTGGGCGCGGGAGCGGCCGCCGACCAGCACCGCGACGCGCGGTCGGGGCAGGGTCTCCAAGCGGTCGGCGAAGGCGGGGGCGGCCTCTGCGAGGCGCTCTCCCGTGATGCGATGCGGCGATCCTGTGATCGACAGAACATTGGGCCCGGTCAGGCCGTCGTGGGCCGGAGCCACCACAAGGTCATAGTCGCCGGTGCGCCAGCGCGGGTCCTGGGTCTGGATGACGAGGGTCCGGCCGCCCGAACGGCGCTTGACCGCGACCGACAGAGGCAGCGTCGCGCGCCCGGTGGCGATCCAGAGATCGGGCCACGGCTGGCCCGGCGCGGGCGTGACCGGATCAGAGTCCGCCGCCAGCATCCACGGCGCCTTTAAAGCCGACGGCAGCTTGTCGAGCGCCGGCCTCCACCGGATGCGTTTTACCGTGATCCCGGACGGAGTCAGGCGCTCGACAGCCTCGGCCAATCCCAGCGCCTGGTTTTCCATGCCGATCCGGCCGTCCGAGACGGCCCAGATGGAGAGGGGCGCAGTCATCCCTTCCCTCGCAATGGGGGAAGGAGATGGAAAGTTATTTCCACTCGACCTTGAGGATTTCGTAGGCCTTGACCCCGCCGGGGGTGTTGACCTCGACCACGTCGCCGACCTCCTTGGAGATCATGGCGCGGGCGATCGGCGAGGCGACCGAGACCTTGCCCTGCTTCACATCGGCTTCGTGCTCGCCGACGATCTGGTAGCGGGCCTCTTCCTCAGTGTCCTCGTCCACCACCGTGACCGTGGCGCCGAACTTGACCTGGCTGCCGTTGAGCTTGCTCACGTCGATCACCTGGGCGCGGCTGATCCGGTCCTCGATCTCGGCGATCTGGCCTTCGATCCAGCCCTGACGCTCCTTGGCCGCGTGATACTCGGCATTCTCGGACAGGTCGCCGTGTTCGCGCGCTTCCGAAATGGCCGCGATAACGCTGGGCCTTTCGACAGACTTCAATTGCTTGAGCTGATCGTCGAGGACACGGTAGCCCCCGGCCGTCATCGGCACTTTTTCCATATGTCGTGAGTTTTCTTGTTTCGCCCGACTGACAGACTGACTCGGCACAGAGGTCGCTGGGCGCTTGCGACCGGCCAAAGAGGGTAGGGCGCCGCGCCCAAAGATTCAAGGACGCTTGCGGAACACCGTCACGCGGCGCGGTCGCGCGGCGTCTTCCGCACCTTGCGGATCATGCTCCAGGCCAGCCAGCCTACGGCCGCCAGCCCCAGCGCCATGAACAGCACCGACACCAGAAACACCCCCGCGGCCATGAAAGCCAGGATGAAGGCGATGGCGGCGCCGAGACCCGCGATGACCTGAACAAGCTTGAGATCCATGCGGCATTAACGTGGTTCGAGGGACCGGGTTGCGGCTCCGCCGGGCGCGACCGACGACTTTTACGCGGTGTGGCGCCGATGCGTCTCTGCTCAGGCGTAGGCGTAGGGGCCGCCCCGTTCCAGCGCGCGGCGGTAAGCCGGACGGGCATGGATGCGTTGCAGGAAGGCCTTGAGCCTCGGCTTGTCGGCGCCGAAGCCGACGCGCGAGCCCGCCGCTTCCACCGGGAAACTCATCATGATGTCGGCGGCGCTGAAGGCGTCACCGGCGAACCATTCCGACTTGCCCAGTTCGGCCTCCCAATAGGCGGAGTGCGCCGCCAGTTGCGGCTCGATCATCGCGGCGTTGACCTTGCGGGCGATGCCGCTGGCGATGGGCCGGATCAGCAAGGGGGTGCGCCTGGGTATCTGCGTGAAGATCAACTTCAGGAGCAGGGGCGTCATCGCCGACCCCTCGGCATAGTGCAGCCAATAGGTGAAACGGCGACCATCGGCGTCGCCGGGCGGGGGCTTCAGCCGGCCGCCGCCGTGGGCCTCCAGCAGATATTCGACGATGGCGCCGGTTTCGGCCACCTTGACGTCCCCGTCCTCGATCACCGGCGACTTGCCCAGCGGATGGATGGCGCGCAGTCCGGCCGGGGCCAGCATGGTCTTCGCGTCGCGCTGCCAGCGCTTGACCTCATAGGCCAGGCCTAGTTCCTCGAGCAGCCACAGCACCCGTTGCGAGCGGGAATCGTTGAGGTGATGAACGATGATCATGGCGCGGCCTCCGGCGAGCGTCGCAGTTGTGGCGGGGTGACGCGACGTCCGTCCAGCGATTTCAACGGCGGCGCGGGCGTGCGGTTGAGTTCACCAGCTGTTTCGCCCAAACCGTGCCGATGATCACGCCCCAACCCCGCCTGACCTCGCTCGCCCACGGCGGCGGCTGCGGCTGCAAGTTGGCTCCGGCGGTGCTGCGCGACATCCTGAAGGGGCTGCCGCAGGCCGCGGCGTTCGCCAATCTGATGGTCGGGACCGAGACCAGCGACGACGCGGCGGTGTGGCGGCTGAACGACAGCCAGGCGCTGGTCGCCACCACGGATTTCTTCATGCCGGTGGTGGACGACCCTTTCGACTTCGGCCGCATCGCCGCGACCAACGCCTTGTCCGACGTCTACGCCATGGGAGCGACGCCGATCTTCGCCCTAGCCCTGGTCGGGATGCCTGTGGCCACCCTGTCGACGCAAACCATCGGCCGCATCCTCCAGGGCGGGGCCAGCGTCTGCGCCGAGGCCGGCGTGCCGGTGGCGGGCGGCCATTCGATCGACAGCGTCGAGCCGATCTACGGCCTGGTGGCGCTGGGTCTGGTGCATCCGGATCAGGTGCTGACCAACCGGGGGGCGCGGGCGGGCGACCTGCTGATCCTGACCAAGGCGCTGGGCGTCGGTGTGCTGAGCGCCGCCTTCAAGCAGGAGCGGCTGGACGCCGCAGGCTATGCGGCCCTGATCGGCTCGACGACGAAGCTCAATACGCTGGGCGCGCGACTGGCCGGGCGGGCAGGGGTGCATGCGGTCACCGACGTCACCGGGTTCGGCCTGCTGGGCCATGCGCTGGAGATGGCGCGGGGCGCCGGGCTGACGGTCGAGCTGGGCGCCGCTCCGCCGCTGCTGGACGGGGTCGAGGCGCTGTCTGTCGCGGGCGTGCGCACCGGCGCCTCGGGCCGCAACTGGGACAGCTACAGCGCCGACGTCGATCTGCCCGGCGATCTGGCGGGCTGGCGGCGCGACCTGCTGACCGATCCCCAGACCTCGGGGGGGCTGCTGATCGCCGTGGCGGGCGACGAGGCCGGGCGGTTGCTGGCCGACGCGCGCGCCGCCGGCTTCGTCCAGGCCGCCGTGGTCGGGCGGGTGGTCGAGGGG
>JBBRFV010000208.1:0-4625 GCA_038241335.1 Caulobacterales bacterium
GGCCTCCATCGGCCGCCCTCTGGTCGGGGACGCCCGCTACGGCGGCGCGCTGACCTTCGCCGGCCGCGCCGCGCCGCGCCTGATGCTGCATGCGGCGAAACTGGTCTTTCCCCATCCCGAGGGCGGCTACCGCACTGTAGAGGCTCCCCTGCCGGCGGATTTCGAAGCGTTGAAGGCGGCGGCGGGACTCTGATGGTCCGGAACGTTCGCCGCCGCCCGACGCTATCCCAGGCGAAGCGTTACGGAGCCTATTCATGACCCGCCTCGTCCTGCCCCTGATCGCCGCCGCCGGCCTGACCCTCTCGGGCTGCGCCAGCCTCGCCCCCTACGGCCCCCAGCACGCGCCGGGCGGGCAGGGGTTCGCCGAACAGCGCATCGAGACCAACCGCTATCGCGTGACCTACAGCGGCGTCGGCGCGCCGGGCCCGGTCGCGGACTTCGCCCTGCTGCGCGCCGCCGAAGTGACGCTGCAAGGCGGCTACGACTGGTTCGAGGTCACCCAGCGCTGGATTGACGGTCGGCCGGACAGCGCCGGCGGGATGCGCCCGAGCGTCGACGTCGGCTACGGCTCAAGCAGCTACGGCGGCCGTTACGGTGGCTATTCAAGCTCCGGCGTCGGCTTGGGCGTCGGCCTCAACTTCACCGGTCCGTCGCCGACATCGACAACCCTCGAGATCGTCACGGGCAACGGCGCCAAGCCGGACCGGCCGGACGCCTATGACGCCCGCGGGGTCCAGGACGCCATCAGGGCGCGCCTGTAGTCAGCGTCCGCCGCGCGTCAGCGCCCGGTATTCGACCAGCCGCTCCTTGTCGCGCCGCACCTGTTCGCCGACCGCATTGTCCACGTCCAGCGAGGCGTAACGGACCCAGCTCTCAACCCCCAGCTTTTCCTGGATCGCTGCAGTCGGAGTGCGCCAGCGGAAATAGGACACCCAGGTCACCACCAGGCCCAGAACCACCGCCAGCCCCTGCAGGCCGCGGAAGGCCATGGTGTCGGCGGGCGCCGGCTCCAGCAGGAACAGCGCCAGCCAGCCGAGGAAGACGGCCGGCGCGAGGAAGCGCTGCAGCCAGCGGGTCCAGTAGCGTTCACGGCGGATGCGCCACAGCTCCATCTGGACGTATTTCTCGAGGTATTCCATCCGCGCGGCCAGCCACATGGTCAGCCTCGTCAGATACATGGCGCGCTTGCCCCAGCCCTTGCCGTCGTTCGAGAACTGGGTCTCGGCCTGGTCGGCCATGGCCCGGGCGGAGGTGAACAGGTTCTGCAGCTCGCGGGTCCGCTGCACGAACTCGCGCGACAACTCGTAGGAGTCGTTCTCCATCCGGAAGCGGTACTGGACGAACAGGATCGCCTGCACGCCCCACCACAAGCCAAAGGCAGCGAGCATGGCCGCGGCGGCCAGGCCCAGTCCCATCGAGGGCGAGCCGGTCCAGCCCGAGAACCACGTCGGCCCCAGCAGCGCCAGGGCGGCGAATACCGTCAGGACCAGGGCCTGGTTGAAGCGCTTGGTAAAGATGTGGACCATCAAGGCGCGGAAAATGCGCCGGCCATAGTCATAGACTCGCCCGCGGATGTCCTCATCGACGGGAAAGCGCTCTTCGATCTGCCGGCTGAACAGCACGTGGAAACGGTCCGGCTTGCCGTTGGTCTCCCAGAACGGAAACAGGTCCAGCGCCTGGTTGAAATATTCGTCGATATGAGCCGAGACCAGATCCTCAGCGCCCGGAAGGGTCGAGAAATACTCGCTCTCGCCGATAGGCCGCAGGATGCCGTCGCCGCCGCGCAGGTCGCCGCGCGAGCGCTGCGGGGTCCGGGGCGGGGCGGTCCGGTTCGGGCTGTCCTCAGCGCCGGGCGGCGGAGGATTCGGCGCCGGCTCCAGTCCGCCGTGCAGGCGCGCGTCCTCGCCCTGGCCCCCGTGGCCGCCGTCGTGACCGGGGTTATGATCGTCATGCGACATGGCGCGCTCGGCAGTCCTTCAGAATCCGTCCCGGCAGTATGTCAGATCGCGCCGCCGGGCGGACTGCGTTCCCTCACCGCGCGAAGCGGCGCTGTAATGCCCAGCTATCACCGTTAACCGGCCGGTTCGGCAAGTGAAGTTTCGGTCAGGCCGGCTGACTTCCGGCCGCAAACGGTGCAATCCCGGTGAGCTTCAAGGGAGTCGAGCGCATGGACGACATCTTCGTCATCGGTCTGCGCGCGGACTGGTTGATCCTGGTCCTGTGGTGGGCCTGGGGTCTGATCGGGGTCAAACGGGCCGCCCGCACCGAACCCGCCTGGAAGCAACTGCTGCTCTACTGGCTACCGCTGGTCGTGGCCTGTGGGTTGCTCAGGCCCAGCGACTCCTTCGGCCCCGGCCTTCTGGGCCAGCAGTTATGGCCGCACACGACGCCCGTGTTCGGCGCGGCCTTCGGGTTGACGACCCTGGGCTTGTTCTTGGCCTGCTGGTCACGCGCGGTTCTGGGCCGCAACTGGAGCAGCGTGGTCCAGGTCAAACAGGATCACGAACTGGTCGAGCGCGGCCCTTACGCCCGGGTGCGTCACCCGATCTACACCGGCCTGTTGCTCATGTTCGCCGGTTCGGCGGTGATGATCGGCGAGGTCAGGGGCGTTCTGGCGGTGCTGATCGTCTTCGCCTCCTTCTGGCGCAAGCTGCGGCTGGAGGAGACCTGGCTCGAAGCCGCGTTCGGCGCCCCCTACGCCGACTACCGCCGCCGCACCCGCGCCCTGATCCCCGGCCTGTTCTGAGGCTTCGCAAAGGCGACGGTGCGGGTATAAGCCCACCACCATGACACGTTTTCTCATCGTCGCTCTGGGCGGCGCGTTCGGAGCCATGGCCCGCTATGGCGTCGGCCTCGCCTGGGGCCGTTTTGTGGTGGTCACCGGCTGGCCGTGGCCGACGCTGACGGCCAATGTTCTCGGCGGCCTGCTGATGGGTCTGCTGACCGGCTGGCTGGCCTTCCGCTCGGGCGCGCAGGGCGAGACGATCCGTCTGTTCGCCGCCGTCGGCCTGCTGGGCGGCTTCACCACCTTCAGCGCCTTCTCGCTGGAAACCGCCCTGATGATCGAGCGCCGCCAATTCGCCATGGCCGCTGGCTATGTCGGCGTCTCGGTGGTGGTTTCGGTTGTCGCCCTGTTCCTCGGCCTGATGGTCGCCCGCCGCGCCTTCGGAGCCGCTCTTTGACCCCCCCTGAAACCAATGAACCCATTCAAGAGTCCGAACCCGCACCCAAGCGCGAGGTCCTGACGATCTATGTCGCCGAGGCCGAGGACGGCATCCGGCTGGACCGCTGGTTCCGCCGGCGCTGGCCGCACCTGTCCAACATCCAGGTGCAGAAGATGGCCCGCAGCGGCCAGATCCGCGTCGACGGCGCCCGCATCAAGCCCGAGGGTCGTCTGACCGCCGGCGCCGCCGTGCGCGTCCCGCCGATCCCGGACGACACCTCGCGCCAGGCCGGGGACGTCCACACCCTGTCGCCGCAGGACATCAAGTTCGCCAAATCGCTGGTCCTCTACGAGGACGACATGGTCATCGCCATCAACAAGCCCCACGGCCTGGCGGTGCAGGGCGGGACCAAGACCAGCCGCCACGTCGACCGCCTGCTGTCGGCCTGGGGGGAGGGGATGGATCGCCCGCGCCTCGTCCACCGTCTGGACCGCGACACCTCCGGCGTCCTGCTGCTGGGCAAGGGCCCGGAGGCGGCCAAGCGGCTGGCCGGGGCCTTCGCCCGGCGCCAGGCCAAGAAGACCTATTGGGCCATCGTCTTCGGCAACCCCAAGCCCGCCGCCGGCCAGATCGACATGCCGCTGAAGAAGACCGGCATCAACGACTTCGAGATGATGCGCCCGGCCGATCGCAAGGACCCGCGCGCCGAACCGGCCGAAACCGCCTTCGCCACCATCAGCCGCGCCGCGCACCGGGCCGCGTGGATGGCGCTGCGCCCGTTCACCGGCCGGACCCACCAGCTGCGCGCCCACATGGCCGGGATCGGCCACCCGATCCTCGGCGATCCCAAATACGGCGACGAGAAATCGAAGGAGCTGTCCGGCCCGCTGCGGCTTCAGCTGCACGCCCGCCGCATCGAGCTGGACCATCCAGGCGGCGGCGTCCTCATCGTCGAGGCCCCCCTGTCGCCCGAGATGAAGGCCGGCTTCGCCCATTTCGGCTTCGAGGAGGCGGAAGGCAACGAGAGCGACCCGTTCGAGGGCGTGAGGCGGCAACGATGAGCACAATCCTCCCCCATCGGGGGAGGGGCATCGCGAAGCGGTGGAGGGGGCCAATCCCATCCACCGGCCCCCGGTTCGGCCCCCTCCACCCTTCCTCGATGGGTCCCCCTCCCCCGATGGGGGAGGAATAATGATCCGCCCCCTCGCAGTCTTCGACATCGACGGCACCCTGGTGGACAGCCGGGCCTCGATCCTGCGGGCGGCGGTCGAGGCGTCGCGCGAGATCGGTCTGCCCGAACCGGACTATGAGACCGTGCGGATCGGCATCGGCCTGCCGCTGCATGACGCCCTGCGCCTGATCGCGCCGCAGATCGATGCCTCGACGCTGGATCGCTACGTCGACGGCTTCAAGGCGGCCTTCCAGCGCATGAACATGGATCCGGACTTCCACGAACCCCTC
>JBBRFV010000209.1:0-4590 GCA_038241335.1 Caulobacterales bacterium
CCGCGCATCTTCGTGCTGGAAGTGAATCCCCGCGCCAGCCGCACGGCCCCCTTCGTGGCCAAGACCATCGGCCAGCCGATCGCCGCCATCGCCGCCAAGGTCATGGCCGGCGTGCCGCTGAAATCCTTCGGCCTGAAGGACGTCCCCTACGACCATATCGCGGTCAAGGAAGCGGTTTTCCCCTTCGCGCGGTTCGCCGGGGTCGACACCGTGCTGGGCCCCGAGATGCGCTCGACCGGCGAGGTCATGGGGCTGGACTGGAAGCGCGAGGGCGAGGCCGACATGGCCCCCGCCTTCGCCCGGGCCTTCGCCAAGTCCCAGATCGGGGGCGGCACCACCCTGCCGACGACCGGCTGCGCCTTCGTCAGCGTCAAGGACGCGGACAAACCCTTCATCGTCGAGGCGGTGAAGACCCTTCTGGCCGAAGGGTTTTCGATCATGGCCACGGGCGGCACCCACGCCTACCTGGCCGAACAGGGCCTGCCCGTGACCTTCGTCAAGAAGGTGCTGGAGGGCCGTCCGAACATCGTCGACGCGATGAAGAACGGCGAGGTCCAGCTGGTCTTCAACACCACCGACGGCAAGCAGGCGCTGCAGGACAGCTTCAGCCTGCGCCGCACCGCCCTGATGATGAAGATGCCCTATTACACGACCACGGCCGGCGCCCTGGCCGCGTCGCAGGCCATCGGCGCCATCAAGGCCGGCGAACTGGATGTGCGGCCGATCCAGGATTACGAGCACTAGGTCATCGGGGGTTCCCCGCGCCTGCAAGGGGACCCGGCCCGTCGACATATCGAGGGTCAGTCAATCCCGGATCGCCTCGATTCCCTGCCGGTTCAAGTCCGCCACCCGGACCCGCATGGCCTTGAGCAACTCTGATGGATGACCCTGCCAGCCGGTAATTTCGCCGATGATCCTCAACGCTGCGCTGGACCGATATGAAAGAGTTGGCAGGGACTGTGACATGCGCCGTCGAGCGCCGTCAGGGGCGCGCGGACTGACTGGCCTCGAATACTGCCCGCTGGGCCGCGAACGCCCGCTGGTAGGCGGGTCTCGTCTCGGCGCGGGCGACATAGGCGGCGAGCCCGGGTATTCGTCCAGAAGACCGGACCCCCGAAGGCGGATCACCACCGACACCATCATAAGGTCACCGGCAGTGAACGGGCCGTCCAACCAGTCAGATTCGCCGAGGCGAGTGGCCAGCTGGCCCAGGCGGACGCGGATGCGATCCTTCACCAGGCTCAAGCGCGGCTCGAACCAGGTCTCGTCACGCTCCATGATCGTGACCGTCTGCAGCTCCAGGATCGGGGGCTCCACCGTGTTTAGCGCTGAAAACATCCAGGTGATGGCGCACGCGCGTGCTTTCGGATCGGCAGGGAGCAGTCCTGGATGGCGCTCTGCAATATGCAGGATGATGCCGCCGGATTCGAACAAGGCCAGATCGCCCTCCTCATAGGTCGGGATCTGGCCGAAGGGGTTGAGCGCCAGATGGGCGGGCTGTTTCATTTCGGCGAAGGACAGCAGCCGGACGTCATAAAGCTGGCCGACCTCTTCCAGCGCCCACCGCACTCGCATGTCTCGGGCGAGGCCCCGGCCACGATCAGGCGAGTTGGCAAAGGCTGTGATTGTGGAGTTCATGAGGTCGTCGGCATCCGCGTTACTAAACTGATTGGTTAAATATACGGCGATTGAACGCCTGTCAATCAACATGGCGATCCCGCGCGCCTCTACCCTTCAAGCAAGCACACGCCTGAACCCCGCCGGCAGGACCATGGCCACGACGAAGCTCGCGATCTCCAGCGGTCGGATTGCGCGGCCATTTGGGGATCGGGCGCAGCCCTGACATGTCGAAAGCGTAACTCGACAACACGCCTTCAGCTGTCAGAACCACCGTGTTTTCGGGGAATTGGCAGTGCAAAATCGACGCGTCGGCGCATCATTCTACGGCGTCTTCGCCCTTCTCGGCGTGGCCAGCTATGTCGTCCACGAGGCGGCACACTGGCTGGCGGGCGCCGCGATGGGCTATCAGATGACCGTCGGGCTCAATCACGTGACGCCGACGACGCCGATGAGCGTGGCTGATCACATCCTGATGTCGGCAGCCGGCCCGGCGGTGACGATCTTTACGGCGCTGGTCGCGTTCGTCGTGGTTCTGCGACGTCAGAGTCTGACGGCCTATGCGGTGCTGTACTTCGCCCTGTTCATGCGGGTGGTAGCGGCCGGTGTCAGCGTCTTCAATCTGAATGACGAGGCCCGCATCAGCGACCTCCTGGGATTGGGACCCTGGACCCTGCCCGCCGGGGTGGTGGTGCTGCTGCTGGTGCCGACGGTGATCGCCAGTCGCGCCCTGAAGCTGTCATGGAAGGTCAACGCCCTGGCCTATGTCGTCTCCAGCATCGTTGCCGCGGCGGTCGTCGGCCTCGACATGGTCATGCGGGGTACGCCCTAGATTCCCGGCACCGGTTGCGGCTCGACCTCCGCCCTTGGCCCCTCCACGATCCGCGCGGCCGCCAGGTCGGCGGTGACGTTGCCGATGGTGCGGAAGATGTCGGGGATGACCTCTACCGCCAGCAGCAGCGGCAGGACCTCGATCGGCAGGCCCATGGCGAGGCAGATCGGGGCGATGGAGACGAAGAAGCTGACCTGGCCCGGCAGGCCGACCGAGCCGACGGAGACCGCCAGGGCCGTCAGTCCGCCCGCGAACCAGGCCGCCGGCCCCAGATGGATGCCGTGCAGGTGGGCCACATAGATGCAGACCGCCAGATTGGCGACCGGGCTGGTGGCGCGGAAGACGGCGACGGCCAGCGGCAGGACCAGACCCGCGGTGGATTGGGACACGCCCAGCGTAGTGCGCGCCTGCTCGACCATGGCCGGCAGGCTGGCCAGCGAGGACTGGGTCGAGAACGCGACCACCTGGGCCGGTACGATGCCGCGCGCGAACCGGGCCAGGCCGATGCGGCCGAAGACGACCGCGACGCCGTAGAGGATGATGATCAACCCCAGCTGGGCCAGCACCACCATGGCGACGTAGTGGCCCAGGGTTCCCGCCGCGCCGACGCCCGCCCTCAGGCCGACGCCCAGCGACAGGGCGAAGACCCCGACAGGGGCGGCCAGCAAAACCCAGTGGACGATGATGATCATCGTCTCGGACACCGCCTCGAAGAAGGCCACCATCGGCAGGCGCAGCCGTTCCGGCAGCCGGGTGGCGGCGAAGCCGAACGCCACGGCGAAGACGACGATGCCGAGGATGGCGTCGTCGGCGGCCGCCCTGACCGGGTTGGACGGGGCCAGGCTGATCAGGAAGGCGGCCAGACCGCCACCCTGGGCCGAACCCCGAACGACCCCTTCGGGCGGTGCGCCGGCCAGAAGCGCGCGTCCACCTTCCGGATCGATCGGCCACAACATGTGCAGGGTCTCGGACCCGACGATGGCGTAGATCGTGGCGAAGATCAGGATGCCGGCGAACACCGCCATGGCTCTGAGCGCCAGCCGCCCGGTCGAGGCCGCGTCGGCGATGGAAGCGATGCCGGTGACCAGCAGGCCGAACACCAGCGGGATGATCGTCATCTTCAGGGCGTTCAGCCACAGCGTGCCCAGCGCTTCGATCAGCGACACCGAACCGACCCCGCCGGGAATGCCCCATACCTGCGCCGCCGCCCCGGCGATGAGTCCCGCGATCAGGGCGACCAGAACCCACAGGCTCAATGAGGTCAGGACGGCGGTCAGTCGGGTGCGAGCCATGCCGTATAGCTAGGCGCCCGCGACGCTCCGGTCGAGAGCCGTCAGCACCGCCCGCGCCGCTTTCTGCAGGTTTTCGGCGTCCACGCGGTCCAAGGCGATATGCGCCAGCACGGGCCGGTCGCGCGCGGCGCCCACCCGTCGCCACGCCGGATCGTAGTGGGCCTCCATCAATGCGGCGGCCAGACCGGCGATCTCGCCCGCCGCGGCCATGGCCCGCCAGTCGGCGACCTGGGCCTTGGACTGGTGGCGCGGCAGGCGGGTCAGGGCCTGGTCCAGCGCGCCCGGATCGGCGGCGATGTCGGCGTAGGTTCCAACGATATGGTCGATCCGGGCCTCGAACGGGACCTCCATCTCCAGCACCGGCGCCGCGCCCATGGCCGCCCATAGAGACGGCGGCAGCACCCGCGCGCCGATCTTGCTGCTCTCGGCCTCGACGATCACCAGCCGCGCCGGGTCGAGCCGGGACAGGGCGTCGTGAAGCCGCGTCTCGAACGCCTTCTGGGAAGGCTGGCCGCCGGCGATCGCGCCGAACAGCGAGCCGCGATGAGAGGCCAGGGCCTCCAGATCCAGCACCTGGGCGCCTTCGCTCGCCAACGTCTCCAGCAGGGCCGTCTTGCCCGAACCTGTCGGACCGTCGATCAGCGTCAGCCGGTGCGCCAGGGGCGTGTCGTACAGGGCCGCCACCACCTGTCGCCGCCAGGTCTGATAGCCGCCTTGCAGCACCGTGACCGGCCAGCCGACCTGGCTCATCACCTCGACCATGGCGCCCGACCGCTGTCCCCCGCGCCAACAGTAGACCAGCGGCTTGAAACCCCCGCCCCGGTCGGCCAGCGCGCCCTCGAGATGGGC
>JBBRFV010000210.1:0-4578 GCA_038241335.1 Caulobacterales bacterium
GGAGCCTATGTGATGTTCTGGTGGTGCGGTCCCGACGACCGTCGAACCATCCTCCAGCGCTTCGCCGTGTCCCGCGAGGTGATGCAGGAGGTGGCCGAGGATGTCTTCGCCATGGCCGCCGCCGAGGGCTGGCAGGACCCGGTCTCGCGCAAGGCGTTGCAGTTCATCGAGCGCCGCCAGCGTAACCGGGCGGCCATCGCCAAGAGCCCTTATGGCGGGTTGGAGCAGGCCATCGCCGTGGCGGCCCAGGGCGGGCTGAACCGCGAAGTGGCGACCGAGATCGCCTATCTGTCGGGTGTGAAACCTCTGACCGGAGCCAAGATCCTGGGCGATCCGGGCGGCGAGCCGCTGGCGATCCTGTGCAAGGCCACCGGCCTCGGCAAGAGCGACCTGGAGGGACTGTGGCGTTCGATGCGTCGACCCGAGGTCCAGGCCGACGGAAGCCCGCATCCGCTCTGGGAACGGGTCCAGATCACCTATGACATGCTGGCCGTCGATCGGGCCCAGACCGTGCTTCGTTACTGGAACTGGTCGTTGTCATCGGCCCTGACGCCCGCGTTGCTTCAGGCGATCCGCGATGGCGAGGAAGCCATGCTGGACGACTATTCAGCGCCCGAACGCGCGGCGATGCTCGCCCTGTCCGAGAATTTCCGGGACTGAACCTCACGTCCCCGACGGCTCCGATACTCAGGAAGTCATCAGCGGCTGTTCATCACCATCCGCCATTGCTTTCGACATCGAACAAATCTAATCACCATCGCGATGACCGGTCGCGGATGATCAGTCAAGACAGCTTTGTCAAAAGGTGAGGCGCGCGGATGGAAGACAATTCTCAACTGCTGGAAATGACGGCGGACATCGTGTCGGCCTATGTCGGCAACAACAACGTCCAGGTGACGGAAGTCCCCGGCCTGATCTCAAGCATCCACGCGGCGCTGACCCAGATTTCCAGCGGCGCCGTCGAGCCCGAGCCCGAGCCCAAGGAGCCCGCGGTTCCGGTGCGCAAGTCGATCACGCCGGACTACCTGATCTGTCTGGAAGACGGCCGTAAATTCAAGTCGCTGAAGCGGCACCTGCGCACCAAATACAATATGAGCCCCGAAGAATACCGCGCCAAATGGGGTCTCGCGAAAGACTATCCGATGGTCGCCCCGAACTACGCCAAGGCCCGCTCGGACCTGGCCAAGTCGATGGGTTTGGGCCAGGGCGGCCGCAAGCCGGCCCGCACCGCTCCGGCTCGCGCCAAGAAATAGGCCCGTCGTCCCGACGGGATGGACGCCCGCTTCCGGCCACGGAGGCGGGCGTTGTCCTGTGCGGGATCAGGCGGCCTGCGCGCGCCGCAGACGCCAGAAGCGGATCGTCCTGAGCGCGGCTTCGCGTGTCAGCTCCGCATACATGCGGGCATAGGCGTGCGCCTTGACCATGGCGTCGCCGTCGTCGTTCAGCAGCACCACGGCGTAGGTCAGGAACAGGGCGCGATCGAGGTCGGCGGACTTGCAGACCACCGCGAGGGCGTCGAGCTCGCGCCGCTCGACGATCTGACGGGCGGTGTGGAAATCGATGTCGGCCAGCCGGGCCAGGGCGATCAGGAAGGACGTCCGCCCGCCCGAGCGCAGGAATCGGGCCAACATCTGGGGCGTCAGCTGGCCGGCGGCGTCCAGTTCCTCGACATAGGCCAGGCATTCCGGGAAGTCGGACGGCAGGGCGCCGTCGTCGGTGGCGATGCGGTTGCGCCCCGCCGTCAGGGCGCTGTCCAGCAGGTCGGGATCCATGCGTGCGTTCTGTTCGAGGATCTGGGTGCGAAGGCGCGCCTCGACTACGAAATACATGTCATTCAGCAGGTCGGGCGGCAGGGTCGTGCGCGAGACGGTCGCCTCATGCAGCGCCGGATTGGCCTTGGCTCGTTCGACCGCAGTCTCCGACGCCTGGCGTGACAGACGGGCGCCGTCGTTGCGCAGCAGGGTTCCGAGGGTTTCGTCGTCGCCGCGTTCGACGATCACGTCCGAGACGGCTTCGGATACGGAAGGTCGGGCGGACACCGCGCGCAGATGTTCCTGGCCGTGCTTGCGCACCACGCCGAGCAGGTCGGCGTCGGTGAGCACCGGCGAGGCGGCGAGCACGGCGCCGGCCACGGCGGCCTCGTCGTTGGCGAGGCGGCGGATCAGGCCGGCGGGGGCGTCTGGAGCATTGGCGAAACGCGCCGACAGTTCGGCGCGGACCGCCGTCTCCATGTCATCGGCCAGCTTTGCCAGGACGGCTCCGTAGAGGGTGTCTTCGGTCGCGGTGCGCGTCGACGCGCCGAAGAAATGCTCGGTCAGTTCGCGCAGCAGGGCCCGCCGCTTCTCGCTGGAGCCTTCTTCCGCCAGAGCCAGAAGTTCGGGCAGACGGCTCACTGGTGGTCCCCGTCCGAGGCGGCGGGAGCGGCGCGGAGATGGCCCTGGCTGTCGCGGATCAGGGTGGGGGGCTCGGCCGGCTGGGACAGGTCCTGCGAGGCCATGGACTCGGGCACGCTGATGGCCATGGCGTCGACATAGGTCGGCTCGGGTATGGCGATCGGGTCCGGCTGGCGGCCCTCCTGGCGATGCACCGAATAGTAGCGGGCGCCCTGGACCGTCGGGCGGTCGGCGGTATTGGGGCTCACGGTCGCGACGCGGACAGGGGCGGCTTCGCGGGGCGTGGCGGCGGCGGCGCGTGCGGGCGCAGGAACTGCCGGAACTTCGGACGGCGCGACGGGGGCCGACCGCTGCATGCGGAAGATGGGCGCGTCGCGTCGCGGGGCCATCGGATCGGCCGGGTCGAAGGCGGGAGCCTCGGCGACCGGAGCCTGCGCCGGCGCATAGACGGCTTCCGCGGGCGCGGGCTGCCCGCGACCGCCCTGGTCCGGCAGATAGTCAGGCATTGGTCGGGCGGGTGCGGGGGCGGGCGTGGCCGGCTGGGCGACGCGGCGCGCGACGGGGAGGGGTGCGATGGCGCGGGCGGCCTCGGCCAGCGCAGCCGGTTCGGGCGCGGTCGGGGTCGGCGGAGAGGCGCGATGCATCCAGGCGTTGGCCGGCGTCAGGCCGGGCTGGCGCGCGGCGGTCGCCGCCGTCGCGCGGCTGGGCGCGGGCGCGACGGCGGAAAACCCGCCATGGGGGATGACGAGGTTGGGGCGACGCAGGCCGGGCGCGCCCGATGCGAGCGGCGCTTCGGCGACGGGCGTCGCGGGCGTCGCAGGCGGGCCGCTACGGCCGTTCCAGGCCAGATAGCGCAGGCCCGCGGCCTGACCGTCGGCGGGCGCGGCCTGGGCCGAGGCTTCGCCGGCCGTCAGGGCGGCGACCCCGGCGGACAGGACGGCGATGGCGGCGAGGATGGCTACGCGACTCAAGCGATGGCTCCGGACGGACCTGGACCTCGACGCTAGCGGCGGGGGCTTAACCCGCCGCTAACGGGCGGGGCTCAGGCCAGCTTTCGCCGGACGGCCGTCTCCACCACGCCGACCCCGGCGTTGAGCGCCAGCCCCATGGCCATCAGGCAGGCCAGCGCCGCCAGCATGTCGGCCGTGCGCAGCCGGTTGCCGGCCTCCAGCAGCCGCCACGCCAGCCCCTGGGTCGCGCCTGAGCCGGACACGAACTCGGCCACCACCGCGCCGATGACCGCCAGTCCGGACGCCACCCGCAGGCCCTCGAGCACGAAGGGCAGGGCCGCGGGCAGGCGCAGGCGGATCAGCCGTTGCATCGGCGAGGCGCCGTAGAGATCGAACAACCGCTCCAGGTCCGGGTCGGCCGAGCGCAGGCCGGTCAGCACCCCGGAGAACAGCGGGAAGAAGGCCACCGCGGCGGCCAGGGCGACCACCGCCCGGTCGGCATGGTCCAGCCCGGCCCAGATCAGAACCAAGGGGGCGATGGCGACCACGGGCGTGACCTGCAACGCCACCGCCAGCGGCCGCACGGCGCGTTCGGCCCCCCGGCTCAGCGAGACCGCCAGGGCCAGACCGCCGCCGAGGACGGCGGCGACGACCAGCGCCTGCATGGCCATGATGAAGGTCTGAAGCGCCGATCCGGCCAGCAGCGGCGCGTGATCGATCAGAGCGCGGGCGACCGCGCTGGGCGGCGGCAGGAAATAGGGCGGCACGTGCAGGGCGCGGCAGGCGACCTCCCACACGATCAGCAGCACGGCGGCCAGCGCCAGCGGCGGGAGGACCCGGCTCACGCGGCGACAGTTCCAACGACGGGCCCGGCGACCGTCCCGACGGGGGGCATGGCGGCGGCGAGGGCGGCGGCCAGTCGTTCGACGGTCTCGCGCCAGGCGGGATCGCCGCGCCACCCCTCTCGCCGGGGCAGGGCGCCGGGGCAGGGCATTTCCGCGGCGACCCGCCCGGTGGCGTCGTCCAGCACCACGGCGCGTCCGGCCAGATAGACGGCCTCCTCGATGTCATGGGTTACAAAGACGATGGCCGGGCGCGGCGAGCGGGCGGCCCACAGGCGGTGCAGGTCGGCGATCAGCGCGCGGCGGGTGACGCTGTCCAGGGCGGCGAAGGGCTCGTCGAGCAGCAGCAGACCTGGTTCGGTGACGAGGGCCCGGGCCAGGGAGGCGCGCATC
>JBBRFV010000211.1:0-4563 GCA_038241335.1 Caulobacterales bacterium
AGATGATCGACGAGACGGCGCGGGTCTACATCCAGGCTTTCGAGACCATCACGGCGCGCGCGTTCGAAGTCGAGACCGGCGGCGAGCCGATCCTGACGCGCATCCGCAAGAACCTCGCGGTCTATATTCCGGCCTAGATCACCAAGTGATCTAGAGTCCTTGTTCACGCGGGATGCGGGCGGAAAACCGGTTCCCACTTTTCCTCATCCCGCTCCAGAATTTCTGGCGTCGGACGGGCTGGACGGACCGGCGAAATCCGTCATGGTCCCGCTCCATGCAAAACGAACCTTTTTTCAAAAGGGACGGTCAATTTTACGTCCCACAACCGTCCTGCCGCGGTCCCTGGAATCCTCAATCCCTGCACGGCCGCGTCATTGTCGGCCTGCTCGGTTTCGAGATCGAGGCCAAGCACGGCAGCCCTGATTTCATGCCGGCCCGCCTGACGGTGGACATGTACCGCTTGCCCGGCTTCGACCCCATCGAGGTCAAGACCACGGTGATCCGCGACGGCAATCGCATCCGGGTCGTCGACGCCGAGTTCATCTCCGGCGGGATCAGTATGGCCCGCGCCTCGGTGCAGTTCCTGAAACGCACCGAGAATTCGCCCGGCGAATCTTGGCATCGCCCGAACTGGGAGGTCCCCAAGCCCGCCGATATCGAACTGCCTACCGACGGGCGGCAGGGCATGGGCGGCATGTGGGCCATGCGGCCGATCACCGGCGGCTTTGGCCAGCCGGGCCCGCGCAAGACCTGGATGAGCGAGGTCCGCGAGATGGTGGAGGGCGTTCCGCTCACACCCTTCCAGCGGGTCTCCCTGGCCGCCGACTTCTCCAGCCCCTTCGCCAATTCCAGCACCGAGGGACTCGGCTACATCAACTCCGACGTGACGGTCTATCTGCACCGGCTGCCGGCCACTGAGTGGATCGGGTTCGAGGTCGCCGACCACCACGCCACCGACGGCGTCGCGATCGGCGAATGCTGGCTCTATGACGAGCAGGGTCCGATCGGACAGGCGTCCTGCGCGGCCCTGGCCCAGCGCCGGCTCACCCCTGGGGCGCCACCGGCGGCGGCGAAGGCGTAGGTGCGACGGGCGCCGGCGTGACAGCCGGCGCTGCGGGCGTGGCCGGAGAAGGCGCGGCTTCGGCCGGCGGCGTCTCGACCTTCGGGGCGGGCGCTGTCGTCCGCCGCGCGCTGAGGATCTTGACCGGGGGCTTCAGCATCTCGCCCTTCATGACGCCGACCCCGGCGTTGGGGTCGCGCGGCTTGACGAGGATCTTGCGCACCACGTCCATCCCCTCGACCACGTAGCCGAAGGCCGCGAAGCCCAGGTTGTCGCCCTTGGCCCTGGGATTGGCGTCCAGATAGGTGTTGTCGCCGACGCAGATGAAGAAGTCCGAGGTGGCGCTGCCGGGCGCGAAGCGGCCCATGGAGATGGCGCCGTCGGTGTGGGAGAGGCCGGTCTTCGTCGTCGGCTCGTGGCCGATGGGCTTCATGACCTTGGCAGGGTCGTTCTGCAGGCCGCCCTGGATCGAGCCGTAATCGTCGCCCGTGTAGCCCTTGGGCCGCGAGGCTCGGTAGAAGGTCGCCCCGTCATAGCGCTTGGTGTCGGTGTAGCGCAGGAAGTTGGCCACGGTGATCGGGGCCTTGGCCTGTTCCAGGGCCAGGACGATCGCGCCGACCGGGGTGGTGAGCTTCACATAGACGACGCCGGGCGCCGCGAGGGCCGGGGAGGCGACAAGCGCCGCGCCTGTGGCCAGGAAGGTTCTGCGCTGCATGATCATCCGATCCGGCTCCCCATGCCGCCGTCGACGGGCAGGATCGCCCCGGTGATGAAGCCCGCCTCGTCGGAGGCGAGGAAGAGGGCCGCATAGGCGGTGTCCCAGGCATTGCCCATCTTGCCGCCGAGCGGCACCCGGGCGTTACGGGCGGCGCGGACCGCCTCCTGCTCCTGGCCGCTGGCCTGGGCGATGCCGGCCACGGCCATGGGGGTGTCCATCAATCCCGGCATGATGGCGTTGCAGCGGACGCCCTTGGCCGCGTTGGACTGGGCGACGCTGGTGGTCAGGCGGTTCACGGCGGCCTTGGAAACCTCGTAGGCCACCTGGTTGCCGCCCGCGATCCCTGCCAGCGACGAGATGTTGACGATGGCCCCGCCGCCTTGCTCGCGCATCACCGGGATGACGGCCTTGATGGTCAGCCACATGCCCTTGAGGTTGACGCTGAGAATGCGGTCGAAGGCGGCTTCCTCCACCCGATGGGCCGGACCATCGCCGCCGCCGACGCCGACATTGTTCACCAGGATGTCGATGCGGCCCAGGCGGGCCTTGGCTTCCTCGATCATCGCCGCGACCTCATCGGCCTTGGTGACGTTGGCGGTGAAGGCTGTGGCCTGGCCGCCCTCGGCGACGATCATGGCGGCGGTCTCCTCGGCGCGCTCGGCGACGCGGTCGACGCACAGCACCTGCGCGCCTTCGCGGGCGAACAGGATCGACATGGCCCGGCCGTTGCCGATGGTCTCGCCCGGCGTCTGGCCGGCCCCGACGATGAGGGCGGTCTTGCCCTTCAGGCGGTCGGCCATGCTCAGAACCCCTTCAGGTCGGGGTCGAGGGTCTGGCCCTCGTCGAGCTGCACCCCGAAGGAGTTCAGGATCATCGAGACCTGGGTGTACTGGCCGGCGGTGAACACCACGTCCATGCACTGCTTGTCGCTGAAGTGGGCTTTCAGCTGCGCCCAGGTGGCGTTGGTGATGAACTGGTCGTGGTGCAGTTCGTCGGAGGCCTTCAGCAGGGCCTGATCGGCGGCGCTCCAGCCGGGGGCCTCGGCGCCGCCCTTGATCGCCTCGCACTCCTCGGCGGTCAGGCCCTCGCGCTTGCCGATCGGAACGTGCTGGGTCCACTCGTAACCCGCCTTGCACAGGTAGCCGATGCGCAGGATGACGATCTCACGTTCGCGGCCCGGCAGGTCATTGCGGCGCGACAGCACGTAGTTGCCCCAGGCCAGGAAGCCCTTGGCCGCCTTGGGCGCATTGACCATGGTCCGGAAGATGTTGAGCACGCGACCCGTGGCCACCATGGGGGCCAGGACTTCGGTCTGGGCTTCATCGAGCTTGCCGAGGTCGACCGGAGCGATCCGGGGTTGGGTCAGGCGCATGCAGGTTCCTCCGCAACGCCTTACGCGGCGTCATTGGAGGCATCTTACCGGAGCGCCCGCTCGGCCTGTCAAACGAATGTTCGGGTGTTAGCCGAAGTCGCCCGAGCGAATGATGAAGGGGATCATCTGGGCCAGGAGCAGCAGGCCAAAGCCGATCAGCAGGATGCGGCCGAACCATTTGCGGCGGTGGGCGGCCTTCAGGTCTTCAGGCGTGGGCTCGGGTTGGTCGGTCATGGGGGGCGGCCTATCACGCCCATGTCATCGCCCGCAACGGAGGCGTCGGCGGATTGTCTGGTCTATGGCTGTGGAAAGGCGCATGATGCCTGCGTCGATCTCTGCCGCGCAACGCTCTTAAGCCCTCTCGCTCAGCGCGCGGAACTTTCGAAGCCGACCCTCTCAGACCTCGATGGCCCGCCGGGCTCTTCCGGCGCGCCTACGCATCTCTCGGAGGCTGTCATGGCGACCGGTACTGTCAAATGGTTCAATTCCACCAAGGGCTTCGGCTTCATCCAGCCGGCTGATGGCGGCAAGGACGTCTTCGTCCACATCTCCGCCGTCGAGCGCTCGGACCTCAACGGTCTGAACGAAGGCGACACGGTGTCCTACGACATGGAGCGCGACCAGCGCTCCGGTAAGGAAAGCGCCGTCAATCTGAAGTCGGCCTAAGACGATAAGGGGCCGGCGCGATCCTCGCACCGGCCCTGGTCTTTTTACGCGGCGTTCGCGCTGACGGGAGCTGCCCATGGCCATGGCCGATCTGATCCCCACGCTCGACGACGAAGGCCTCGCCAATCTGCGCGCCAACGCCCAGCGCCTTGAAAACTCCGACGTCGCCCGTCAGGCCGAGCAGGCCGCCGCCCTGTTGCCGCTGATCGACGCCGAGCTGGCCGAGCGCCTGTCGCGCGCGCCGCCGAAAGCCCCGGCCAAGGCTCGCGCCAAGAAAGTCGCCGCCGTCGCCGAAGAGGCCGATGAGGACGACGACGAGTCCTGAGCGCACGCCAGGATAGCGGGACGCTTCAAAGCGCAACCGCGTCCCTGATTTCTCAGGGGAAAATTGTCGCACCCCCCCTGACGTTAAGCTTTCGGCAAGCACGTTGCTCGCAAACCGGTGTCATGGTCGACAAGCTGACATCCGAACGCCTGAAGCCGACATCCGAACGTCTGCCGCTTTCGAGCTTGATTTTTATTGGCCTGATCTCGATCGCCAGCGTGGCCGGTGCCACCCTGATTGGGGCGCGCCCCCTCGATCCCCACGAAGCGGCCGGCGTATTCCCGCCTTGGTGGGGCCGCGAGGCCAGCCTGGTGGCGGCCTCTGACGCCGGCGCCGTCCTGGCGGTCGGAACTCTGCCCTTCATCGTCATCGTCCGATCCGCCCAGGCCGACGCGCCGGCGCGGCTGCGGGCGGCGGGCGCC
>JBBRFV010000212.1:0-4549 GCA_038241335.1 Caulobacterales bacterium
GTGGTTGCTGGCGGTCGGGACGGCGGCAGGGGTCATCGCCTTCCTGTTCGCGCTGATCGACCGGCTGACCGGCGGCCGGGACGGGCGTTCGCTCCTGGCCTGGGGCCAACTGGCCGTCGCCGCGAGCCTGCTGATCGTCGCCCTGTTCAACAATTTCGTCCATGCGCGCGACGGCTGGACCTCGGTGGTCCCGACGGGGCTGACGCTGTCGGTCGTCACCGTCGCCCTGATCGTGGTGGCCAGCCTGCTGGGCCATCTGATCCGAACGCGAACGGTCCCGGAGGACGCCCGATGAACCGCCCCCTCCTCCTGACCGCGGCGGCCGCCGTGCTGGCTTTGGGCGCCTGTTCAAGGCCCGACTTCGGCCCCGAGCAACAACAGGGTTCGACCCCGCGGTTGCCCGATCCGCACCAATTCCTGTTTCCGCCGATGCTGATCACGACCCCGGTGGGCTGGAAGGCCGGCGAGACGCCGACCGTGCCGGCGGGTTTCACCATTACGCCCTTCGCCTCGGACCTCAGGGGGCCGCGCACCATCCTGCCCCTGCCCAATGGAGACGTCCTGGCCGTCGAGGCGGGCGGACCCGGAGGCGCACCCGTCACCCGACCCAAGGACCTCATCTACGGGCTGGTGATCGGCAAGGCGCACAGCCCCGTCGAGGCCGGCAACCGGGTCGTGCTGTTGCGGGACACGAACGGCGACGGCGTGGCGGAGCAGCAAATCGTCTTGATCGACCACCTGCACTCGCCCTTCGGCATCGTCAGGGTCGGCGACGCCCTCTATGTCGCCGAGACCGACAAGATCGTCCGCTACACCTTCACGCCGGGCCAGACCCGGCTGACCGCGCCGGGGGTGGTGCTGACCGAGCTTCCGGGCGGCCCGATCGACCACCACTGGACCAAGAGCCTGACCGCCAGCGCCGACGGCTCCAAGCTCTATGTCGGCATAGGTTCAAACAGCAATATCGTCGAGCGCGGCATCGGCGCCGAGTTGGATCGGGCCCGGATCTGGGAGGTCGACGCCGCCACCGGGGCCCACCGGCCCTACGCCACGGGTCTGCGCAATCCCAACGGCCTGACCCTTGAACCGGTCAGCGGACAGTTGTGGACGGTGGTCAACGAGCGCGACGAAATCGGCAACAACCTGGTTCCGGACTACATGACCTCGGTCAAGGACGGGGCCTTCTACGGTTGGCCGTGGAGCTACTACGGCGCCCATGTCGATGTGCGCGTGTCGCCGCAAAGGCCGGACATGGTGGCGCGGGCCATCGCCCCGGACTTCGCCCTCGGATCGCATGTCGCCGCCCTGGGTCTGACGTTCAATACGAGTTCGGCCTTCCCGGCCCGTTACGCCGGCGGCGCCTTCATCGGCGAACATGGCAGCTGGGATCGCACGGTACCGAGCGGCTATCAGGTCGCCTTCGTGCCGTTCGCGGGCGGTCGGCCCGCGGGCAAGGTCGAGACCTTCGTCGGCGGCTTCCTGGACAAGGACAATCATACGCGCGGTCGTCCGGTCGGCGTCGCCTTCGATCGCACAGGCGCGCTGCTGATCGCGGATGACGTGGGCAATGTCGTCTGGCGGGTCACCGCACGGACCGCTGCTGCGAGTCCTGCGGCGCGGTGATCCGGGCGGCGTAGGCGCGAGGCGCCGTGGTTGACCCTGAGGAAGCGGGCGACAGAGTGGAAGAGGGCGTCGCCCCGGGGTGACCCGGACGGCCGGCGCGGGCCACGGAATGGTCGCCCGTTGACAATACTTCTGGTCGGCGGCCCGTGTCGCGGGATACTCGTCAGGGTCGATTGGACTCCGGCGGGCGGGATGACACAGGCCGACAGCCTTACTCCGAAGGAATGGCGCTGCCTCGAGGGGGTGGCGCGTCACCTGCAGGCGGGCGAGATCGCCGCCGAACTGGGGCTGGCCCAGACCACCGTCGAAAGCCATCTGGCCCATGCGCGGCGCAAGCTGGGGGTCACCAGCAGCCGCGGGGCGGTGCGGCGGCTTCAGGCCCTGGGCCATCTCCATACCGGGTCTGTAGAGGGTTTTTCCCGGATGGCTGGCGAGGCCGGCGCCGGACACGGTTCGTCTCACGAGGGAGGCGGCCATGATGAAGGCGAGACAGAGCGTTCCGGGGTGGTACCAGCAGGACTGGCGCCCGGTGACCGGACGCGGCGAACTGCCCCAGATGACCTGGGAGGACATCGAGACGGTGCTGGACCACCTGGCCAGCACCCCGGCGCGCAAGGACGCGGCCCAGGGCCTGTTCCGCGGGTTGCGGCTGGCCAGCGCCCAGCTGTCGCCGATGGACCTGCTGCAACAGGTGCTGCTGTGCGCGGCGACCCTGGCGGGGCCGGGATCGCCGCGGACGATGGCCGGCGTGAAGCCGGGCCGGCAAGCGCCGCGGGCGCTGCCGCGCTGGAGCTATACGGACCTGGAGGTGGCGCTGGCCTACAGCTGCAGCGGCCAGCCGTTGCGGATCGCGCTGGAGCGGCACCGGGACCTGCTGGCCCAGAGGATGCCGGGCCTCTCCGGAGCCGAGATGATGCGATCGATCTTCTTGATCGCCTTCGGGCTGCCGCCCTCGGAACGATCGCGGACGAGGACCGCGACCGCGCCGGTGCGAAGGGCGGCCTGAGCCCGGCCGTCCAGAACCAGCTCATGCTGGTGCTGGCGATCGCCGTGGCGATCGGGGCCGGCACTTTTCTTCTGCTGGCCATGCGCGCCTTCGCGTTGTGGCTGCGTCACGCCCTCTTCACAGGGGGTTGAAAATAAAGGGGGATTGACGATGAAGCGCGTGATTGCCGCACAGACCCTGGCCCGCAGCGTGGCCGACGACCTGTTCGCCGTCGAGGCCGCCATCGATGCGGCCATGATTCAGATCGCGGGCCTGACCTGCCGCCTGCCCGCCGCCCACCGCGAGGCCGGCTTCGCCGCCACCCGGGGACAGCCGGTCTATGACTCCCTGGTCGAGGCCCTGGCGGCCCAGACCCGGGCGCGATCGGCGGTGGTCGACGTCCACAACCATCTGGCCGCACTGAAGCAGACGTCTGTGATGCGCGCCGTCGCCATCGGCGGGGGCACCAAGGACGGCGATCCCGCAGAGCCGGTGAAACCGATCGGCCGCCTTGCGGTGGTGGCCCGGGCGGGCTGATAGTCGGCCCCTCTCGGGAGGGGCGGATGGCGCGCGCTGAAATCCTCGGTCTGGGGTTGATGCCTCTGGCCTGCGGCTTCGCCCTGTGGCGGGGCGGCGGGCCCGAGCGGCGAGCGGCGATCGCCATCGCCGTGGCCTGGATCGGCTCCATGGTGGTCGATGTCGATGCGTGGCGTGGCGTCCAGTGGGGCATCATGGCCATCGACGTGCTGCTGCTGGTCTATCTGGGGGCGCTGACGGTCGCCAGCCGCCGGGTCTGGCTGTTGTTCGCGACGGCGATCCAGCTGCTGATCGTGGCGACCCATTTCGCCTTCGTGTTCGACTCCGCCGTCGGCAATCTCGGCTTCTTCAGCGCCTATTATCTGTGGAGCTGGCTGGAACTGGCCTGCCTTGTCTGGGGCGCCGCCGTTGCGCCTCGATCGCGGCTCGCCCGATGACCCGCGACGGAACCGCGCGACACGCGACGTTCGAGACATGAACAGCCGAGGGTCGTCGATGCCGCCGTCTTCCGCCGCGCTCAACGCCGCCGTCGCCCTGACCCGGTTCGGGCTGGGCGCCGCGCCGGGCGAAATCGACCATGTCGGCGGCGATCCGCGCGGCTGGCTCGAGGCCCAGGTGAGACCCGCGGGCGCGCCCAATCCGGCCGGGGAGTTCACCGCCTCGCCCGAGCGGATGCAGCAGCTCCTGGCCTATCGCGCCGACGCGCGCGAGACGCGCCCCGCGACGGCTGCGCCCGGACAGTCCGCCGCCGACCCCGCCATGGCCGACCCCGCCGCCCAGGCCGCCCTGCAGGCGCGCCAGTCGGATCGCCGGGCCATGGCGCAGGACACGGCGGCGGACTTCCTCGCCCGCGCGCGCCTGGCCGCGACCACGCCGGACGGTTTCGCCGAACGCTGGGCCCTGTTCTGGGCCAACGCCTTCACCACCTCGGCGACGAAATTCCAGTCGGCCGTCTTCATCGGCCAGTACGAGCGCGAGGCCATCCGGCCGCATGTGTTCGGCAAGTTCGAGGATCTGGCGCTGGCGGCCGAACAGCATCCGGCCATGCTGCTGTATCTCGACCAGGCCCATTCGATCGGACCGAACAGCCGGGGCGGCGAGCGCCGCAACGCCGGACTGAACGAGAACCTCGCCCGCGAGATCATGGAGTTGCACACCGTCGGCGCCGACGGCGGCTACAGCCAGGCCGACGTGACCGAGTTCGCCCGCGCCCTGACCGGCTGGTCGGTCCCGGCGCCGCGCGACCAAGGCATGGATCTGGTCGCCGACCGGGCCCGCCGCGCCGGGGGCCGCAGCGACGCCCGCTACGCCCGGGGCGTGGGGGCCGCCGGCGCCGGGGGGCCGGGCGGCGCCGCCGGGGGGGAGCGCCGCGGGGGGGGCGCGCCCGGGGGGCCCCCCCCCCAC
>JBBRFV010000213.1:0-4500 GCA_038241335.1 Caulobacterales bacterium
GGCGGACTGCTCGCGGCGCAGGTTCTCGCGGATGGCGACGTATTCCATCTCGGGCGTGATGATGCCGGCGTTGGCGTATTCGTACTGGGTGACCGGACGGCCCTCGACGCCCTTGAAGACCTTGTGGTGCGAGGTGTCGAAGCGCGGGGCCAGGTTCTTGCCGGAGGCATGGCCGTTGTCTTCCGGCTTGACCTCGCGCGGGTTCAGCACCGGGGCGATGTCGCCGCGGTCGAGTTGCCAGCTGGATTTGACCAGGGGCAGGCCGCGCTTGATGTCGATGGTCGCGGCGGGGTCGGTGTAGGGGCCCGAACTGTCATAGATGGTCAGCGGCGGCTCATTGGCCGAGGGGTGCAGGGCGACCTCGCGGAAGGGCACGCGGAGGTCGGGGTAGAGTTCGCCGGCGACATAGACCTTGTGCGACCCGGCGCGTTCGCCGGTCGGGATGGTCCCGGTCTCCTTCATCACCGCCTCGCGGGGGTCTTTAAGCGGGAGGCTATCGCTCGCGACGCGGTCGCTCGCTGCTTGAGCCTCGGATGCCTTGGGCGGGGTGACGGCGATGTTCATGGCGGCCTCGGTGTTGAGGGCGCCGGCGAAAGCGAGAACGGTCCTGTGGCGAGACCGCGATTCCCATCCCTTCGCCGGCATGACCCGGATCAGGTTCGACGGGTCAGGCGATCACGCCAATCTCAGCCGCTTTCGGTGCGACCCCCCGGAGAACGGGTCAGGCATACGCCTGTGGGGAGAGGGGTTCAACCGGCCTAGATGCTGACCTGGGCGCCCATTTCGACGACGCGGCCCGGGGGCAGGCGGTAGACGTCCGAGGCGGCGGTGGCGTTGCGGACCAGCAGCACGAACAGCCGGGCCTGCCACGGCGGCATCTTCGATTTGGCCGAGCGGACTACGGTGCGTTTGCCGAGGAAGAAGCTGGTGGTGTTCATGTCGACCTTGAACCCGCCCTTGCGCGCCATGCCGAGGATGCGCGGGATCGAGGGCTGCTCCATGTAGCCGAAGCTCGCCGTGGCCCGCCAGAAGCCGTGGCCCAGCTGTTCGAACTTCAGCCGGTCGGCGTCGGCGATGCGCGGGCGGTCGGCGGTGCGCACGCTGAGCACGACATTGACCTCGTGCAGGCAGTGATTGTGCTTGAGATTGTGCATCAGGGCGGCGGGCGCCTCGGTGTTGTCGGCGGCCAGGAAGATGGCGGTGCCGGCCGAACGGTGCGGCGGGCGCTGGGCCAGCATGGCGACCACGTCCGTCAGCGGCAGGGACTCGCCCGCGGTCCTGGCCCGCACCAGACCGGCGCCGCGCACCCAGGTGGCCATGATCAGGAACAGGCCGGCGCCGAGCATCAGGGGCACGAAGCCGCCCGACAGCACCTTCAGCGCATTGGCGCCGAGGAACACCAGATCGAGCGCGATCATCGGACCGCAGACCAGGGCGGCCTTCCAGATCGGCCAGTTCCACTTATGCCGCACGACGATGAAGGCGAGGGTGGTGGTCACCACCATGGTGCCGGTGACGGCGAGACCATAGGCGTGGGCCAGACCGGCCGAGCTCTTGAACACGGCGACCAGGGCGACCACGCCGATCAGCAGGGCCCAGTTGACCCGACCGATGTAGATCTGGCCGGCCTCATGCTCCGATGTGCGGGCCACGCGCATGCGCGGCAGCAGGCCCAGCTGCATGGCCTGGCTGGTCAAGGAGAAGGCCCCGGTGATCACCGCCTGGGAGGCGATGACGGTGGCGATGGTGGCGAGGATGACCACGGGCGCGCGCAGGGCCTCGGGGGCCATGGTGAAGAACCAGTCGGCGTTGGCGACGTGCGCGCCGTGGGCGTCGGCCACGGCCTGCAGCGCCATGGCGCCCTGACCGAGATAGTTGAGCGCCAGACAGGGCAGGACCAGCCACAGCCAGGCGGCGACGATCGGCTTGCGCCCGAAATGGCCCATATCGGCGTAGAGGGCCTCGGCCCCGGTGACGGTCAGGAAGACCGCGCCGAGCCCGAACAGGCCCGCCGCGCCGTGGCCGGCGAGGAAGCCGATCGCGTGGGTCGGGCTGAAGGCCATCAGCACGCCGGGCTGGTGGACGATATGGCTGAGGCCCAGCGCCGCGAGGACGGCGAACCAGACCACGCAGACCGGACCGAACAGACGGGCGACGCGGGCGGTCCCCCGGGACTGGATGGCGAACAGGCCGATCAGGATCACGGTCGTTCCGACCAGAATGGTCGTGGGGCTGATGGCGGTCTCCAGCCCGGGCACGGACTTGAGCCCCTCGACCGCAGACAGCACCGAGATGGCCGGGGTGATGACGGCGTCGCCGTAGAACAGGGCCGCGCCGGCCACGCCGAGGGTGAAGATCAGCATCGTGCGGCGGCCGACGGCGCGCTGGGCCAGGGCCATCAGCGACAGCACCCCGCCCTCGCCGTGGTTGTTCAGCCGCATCAGGAAGATGACGTATTTGACCGTGACCACCAGGATCAGGGCCCACAGCGCCAGGGAGGTCACGCCGAGCGCACCCTCGGCCGTCACGCCGCCCCTGGACGCCTGTCCCAGGGCCTCACGGAAGGCGTACAGCGGCGAGGTGCCGATGTCGCCGTAGACCACGCCGATGGAGCCCAGCGCCAGAGGCCAGAATCGCGCGCTCTTGCCGTCAGGCGAAGGCGCGGAGGATTGTTGGCTGAGGTCGGAAGGGGCCGATGAGGGCGTGGCGGATTCAGATCCGCCGATCATCGATTTCCAGGTCTCCGGCGGTTTCCGGGTGAGTCCGGTTCCATCGCCGCGCGGGGAAATACGCCTGATGTTGCGGTGCAGCAAGCGAGAATTTCGACTTCGCTTTTCCAGCTATCCAGCGGGCGGCGGGTCCTTGACCCAGCCGCCCTGGCGGTCCGCGGTCTCGCCGAGTACCACCCAGGCCTCGGAGCGGGCGGTGAGGGCGGCCTTGAGCGTTTGATCGTGGGTGATGTAGGCGCGCCCGGCCGCTTCAGCGGCCATAATCCGGCATTGCCTTCCGGTTTTCATACCGAGGAAACGGGGCTCGACGACCATTGGTTGCTGTCGCCACCCGATCTTCGATCATCCACCTGATTGCGGACCTGCTTTGCCAGCCCGGCGTCCGGCGGATCGGGTGATCAGGCGGGAACGTAGGACAGCCTGACCACGCCCTTGCCGACCAGATCGCTGGTCACGAGGCGGAGCGGCGGTCGGGGGCCGGTGAAGAAAGGCTTGCCGCCGCCAAGAACGACGGGGTGGAGATAGATCCGGTACTCGTCGATCAGACCGAGGTCGGTCAGGCTTCCCGCCAGTTCCGGCCCGGCGACCTCGATCTCCCCCTCAATCCGAGCCTTCAGCGCGCGCGTCGCGGCTTTTAGGCCGTCCTCGATCAGGGTGGCGTTGGGGCCGACCGACTTCAAGGAGCGCGATACGACCCATTTCGGCTGCTTTCGCCACGCCGCCGCAAAGTCGCGTTCCTCGGCCACCCATCCGGAATCGTCTTCGTCCCAATATCGCATGACCTCGTACATGCGGCGGCCGTACAGGCTGCCGGCGAGGCTCCCTGTTTGTCCGATGAAGTGACGAAACAGTTCGGGATCGGGCGAAAACGCCTTGTGGTCGACGTATCCGTCCAGCGACTGGTTCAAACCGTAGACAAGCTTCGCCATACCGCAGATCTCCGTACCGCGCGGTCAGGGTATCGCCGCCGGCGACCGCTTTCCATGCTCATTCGGGTCCTCAAGGTCGGCTCACGAACGACCGCGCCGAAGTCCGCTTTCCGCCGGGCGAACGAGCGCTCACGACCCCACCCGGCCATTCGCGATGTCCGCCCCGGGCACCCGCCGCAGCCGCCGCCAGCGGTCGAGTCGGCGGGCGGGCAGCCTCCCGCAATAGTTGCTCCGCCCGGGGCTGACCATGTATATTGTTGCCGGCGGCGGAGCGCTCTGCGTCTTCGCCATTGGATTCCTGATCGCGCTTGTTCTGCGCAAGGTTGTCCCGACCAACGAAGTTCACATCGTCCAGCGCGGGCGGTTTCGCGTCAGCTACGGCGCCAGTCAGTCGGCCGGAAACGTCTACCAGGAGTGGCCGGTCGGCGTTGGTCCGGACGGCTCATTCCGCTCAGCGCATTGCGCTTGGGGTTCCGAGCAATCATCTCAAAGTCCGTCGGCGGGCAAGATGCCCGCCGAGAGAGGTTGGCTATGAAAGCAATCATCGGCTTGGGCGCAGCGCTTATAGCTGCGGGTTGTTCGACCGTTGGCGTTCGGAGCGGTACTGAGGAACCGGCATATGAAAATATCGCTCGTGTAGGCGAGGTGGACATCCGTCGTTACGGCGAGAGGATCGCAGCGCAGACGGTCGTCACAGGTGATGACGACGACGCACGAAATCAGGGCTTTCGACGTTTGGCGGGCTACATCTTCGGAGGCAACGCGACACGATCTTCAATCGCTATGACCTCACCTGTGTCTCAGGCTGGCGCGGAAGGATCTCAAACCATCGCCATGACCGC
>JBBRFV010000214.1:0-4487 GCA_038241335.1 Caulobacterales bacterium
TACATCACGTCCGATCACCGTATCGAACTGACCTACTTCAACACGGCGCAAGAGCGGACCCAGACGGCCTATGCGTTCAACCCGACGACCTACGCCGTCGGCGCTGAACTGAACCAGACTGTTCTGCAGCAGGGCGGCGACAACTTTGTCGCGCGCTACACCGGCAACTTCACCGACTGGCTGACCCTCTCCGCCGCCTATGGCGAGAGCAACGTCAACCAGGCGGCCGTCGGCAACCTGGTGCTCGAATCGCTGGTCGTCGACAGCCGTACCGGCCAGGGCAATGCCCGTCGCAGCCGTCAAACGTCCGCCGCCACCACCAGCCCGTTCCTGGCCGAGCGCAAATTCTACCGCTTCGACGCTGACCTCTATGCGAACTTCTTCGGTCAGCACCACTTCCGCCTGGGCTACGACCACGAAGACACGCTGCTGAACGAAACCTCGTCCCGCAACGGCCCGACCGCTCCGCACGGCGCCTATAACGTCACCCTGCGGACGGCCACGGCCACCACGGCGGCTCGCTACAACATCCCGATCGGCCAGGAGTATCTGGAGCACCGTATCTTCGAGACCGGCGGTGGTTTCACCGGCGCCAACGAGGCCTATTACATCCAGGACTCGTGGGATGTGAACGATCGCCTGAACCTGTCCCTCGGCCTCCGTCAGGACAAGTTCGCGATCCAGAACCCGCTCGGTGACACGTTCATCAACTTCGACGGCGAAAACGCGGCCCGCCTCGGCTTCGCCTTCGACCCGACCGGTGACGCGACTCAGAAGTTCTTCGGCTCCTACGGTCGCTACTATCTGCCGCCGGCGTCGAACACCGCGTTCCGCGCCGCCTCTCCGGCGATCGACATCTCCGAGTTCTTCCGGCCGACCGCTGGCCTGACGTTCGGCGCGCTCAACCCGACCACCGGCCTGCCGACGGTCCCGCTGACGCAGATCACGGCGCCGCCGGCGCCGCTGACAACCTTCGTTCCCTGCCCCGCGGGCGCCGGAACGAATGCTGCCGCCGGCTCCCTCGCCTGCGTCGTGCGCAACAGCGGCGCGGCTCCGGATCCGACCGAAGTCAGCGCACAGAACCTGGCCTCGACCTATGAGGACGAGTTCATCATCGGCTACGAGAACCGCATCACCGACCTGTGGACGGTTGGCGTCAGCGCCTCGTACCGCAACCTCGGCCGGGCCGTGGAAGACGCCCTGCTCGACCAGGGTGTGCGCGCCTACTGCACCCGCAACGGTATCGCGGGCTGCGACGCGGCCTTCCCGCGCGGCAGCTACTACCTGATCATCAACCCGGGCTTCGACGTCCAGGCGCTGGTCACCCTGCCCAACTCGCCGACCCCGCAGAGCATCACCCTGCGGGCGGATGAGCTGGGCCTGCCCAAGGCCCGACGCGAATACATGGGTCTCGAGTTCAAGGCCGCGCGCGCCTTCGACGGTGTCTGGGGCGTGACCGCCTCCTACACCCTCTCCAAGTCGGAAGGTAACTACGAGGGCGGGGTCAAGTCTGACATCGGCCAGACCGACTCGGGCATCACCCAGGACTTCGACTTCCTGTCGTTCATCCCGGGTTCCTACGGCCTCCTGCCGAACCACCGCGGCCACCAGCTCAAGGTGTTCGGTTCGTGGCAAGCCACCAACCGCCTGCTGGTCGGCGCCAACCTGTCGGTGCTCTCGCCCCGTCACTATGGTTGCGTCGGCCTGGCCAACCCGGCCTACGCCAACGGCGACGGTGGCGACGCGAACGGCAGCTACGGCGCCGCCGCCCGCTTCTGCCCGTCCGGCACCGACACCAACGCCAACAACAACGTGGTGGTGGATCGGGGTTCGGTCTTCGCGGCTGACTGGATCACCCGCTTCGACATGTCGTTCCGCTACTCGCTGGCCGATATCGTCCCGGGCAACCTCGTCCTGCGGGCTGACATCATCAACGTCTTCAACCTGCAAGGCGCCGTCGAATCGAACGAGTTCAAGCAATCGACCTCGGGCAATATCGTCGACTCCAACTACATGACGCCCAATGCGTACCAGGCCCCGCGCTCGGTTCGTCTCGGCTTCGACTGGGCCTTCTAAAAACCCTTTCGAACCAGGGAATGGGGCGGCGGACCTTCGGGTCCGCCGCCTTTTTCTTTGGTTGAAGACCGCCACGGAAAAACCATCGGCGGCTTTCAAGCGTTGGGGCTGATCCCGACCCTCATTCCAGTTCCGGACCACCCATGATCCTGCGCACCGCACTGCTCGTCTCGACCCTCGCTCTAGGCCTGCAGTCGCCGGCGTCCGCCCGGCCGATCCTGCAGGACGCACCGATAGCGACAGCGCCGGACGCTCGCCGACCGGCCCCGGCCGTGACGCCGCCGACGACGGTTTCAGCCACTGCTCAGGACGGCCCGGTCGCCACCGTTCGCGAGGCGGCGGAAACGCCCGAGGCCCTTCGGCTGCGCGAGGCGGTGGCCTACGCCAACCCCATGCCCCGCGGCGCGCCGACGCCGGACTATCCTCTGGTCGCCTGGTGCGAGGCGCTGGTGAACGGCCATGTCGCCCTGGGCGAGACCCTGACCAACCACGACCCGCTGGATCTCGACATCATCCGGCTGGGCAGGCTGGAGGCTGCGGACTTCCACGGAGCTTTGGCCGCCGCCACGCCGCGCCAGTCGGCCGCCAGCCGCACCGCGGCCCGCGCCGCAGCCGCCGAGGCGACCGCCCGATGGGCGCCGCTGATGAGTCAGGAGGAGCCGGCGCGCAGCCAGGCCTTCGGTCTGTTCTTTGGTCTGCCGGGTCGCTGCGAGCACGCCGCGCGTCGCATCCGCGACAACATCACCACGCCCCCGGCCACGCCGCATGATGTCGGTCTGGAGTAGGGGACTTTGAGGGGGTGAAGAGTGCTGGTGAGCAAAGGGGTGAGCCGCTGAGGCTGGCAGTGCCGCGACCCCGCTCACCTCTTGCTCATCAGCCCTTGTCACCAGCCCCCATTCCCTACGCCGCCGCCGTCGCGTCCGGATCATAGTTGAGGATCGGCGACAGCCAGCGTTCGGCGGTGGCTACGTCCCAGCCCTTGCGGCGGGCATAGTCCTCGGTCTGGTCGCGATCGATCTTCCCGACGCCGAAATAGTGGCTTTCGGGATGGCCGAAATACAGACCTGACACCGAAGCCGGCGGCGACATGGCGAAGCTTTCGGTCAGCGCCATTCCGGCGTTGGTTTCGGCCTGCAACAGCTTGAACAAAGTCGCCTTTTCCGTGTGGTCCGGCTGGGCGGGATAGCCGGGGGCGGGGCGGATGCCGTGGTATTTCTCGGCGATCAGCGCCTCGATCGTCATGTTCTCGTCCGGCGCGTGGCCCCACAGCTCGGTGCGCACCTTCTTGTGCAGCGCCTCGGCGAAGGCTTCGGCCAGCCGGTCGGCCAGGGTCGTGGCCATGATGGCGGAATAGTCGTCGCCGGCTGCCTTGAACCGCGTGGCGATCTCCAGTTCGCCGTGGCCTGCGGTGACGGCGAAGGCGCCGATATAGTCCTGGCCGGTCTCGGCGACGAAATCCGACAGGGCCAGATTGGGCTTGCCGTTCGACTTTTTGATCTGCTGACGCAGGGTGTGGAAGCGGGCGATCTCGTCGGTACGGCTTTCGTCGGCATAGACGGCGATGTCGTCGCCGACCGCATTGGCGGGCCAGAAGCCGACCACGCCGCGGGCGGTGAACCATGTCTCGTCGACGATCCGCTTCAGCATCGCTTGGGCGTCGTTGAACAGGTCGCGCGCGGCCTCGCCGACGATCTCGTCCTCGAGGATCAGCGGATAGCGACCGATCAGCTCCCAGCCGGCGAAGAACGGCGTCCAGTCGATGTGGTCGGCCAGATCCTGCAGGTCCCAGCTGTCGAAGGCGAGCACGCCCAGGAATGACGGCGCGCGGGGCCGGGGCGTCGCCGGATCGGGGCGGAAGCGGTTCTCGCGGGCGGCGGGCAGGGCGGCGCGGACCTTGACCTCCTGGCCGCGAGCATACTGCTCGCGGATGCGGACGTATTCGTCGCGGGTGACGGCCTCGTTCTTCGCCCGCTCGGTCTTGGACAGCAGGCCCGAAACCACGCCGACGGCGCGGCTGGCGTCGATGACATAGGTGGTCGAGCCGGCCTTGTAGCCCGGCTCGATCTTGACCGCCGTATGGGTCCGGCTGGTCGTCGCTCCCCCGATCAGCAGGGGAATGTCGAAGCCGCGCCGCTCCATCTCGCGCGCCACGAACACCATCTCGTCGAGGCTGGGCGTGATCAGGCCCGACAGGCCGACGATATCGACCTTGTGCTCGATGGCGGCGTCGAGAATCCGGTCGGCCGGGACCATGACGCCGAGGTCGATGACCTCATAGTTATTGCACTGCAGCACCACGCCGACGATGTTCTTGCCGATGTCGTGGACGTCGCCCTTGACCGTGGCCATCAGGATGCGGCCCGCCTGTTCGCGCGGCTTTCCGGCCTTTTCTGCCTCCATGAACGGCTCGA
>JBBRFV010000215.1:0-4482 GCA_038241335.1 Caulobacterales bacterium
CCCGCCGCGCGCCGAATCGGTCGGCCAGGGTCGCGTGCGCCGCCTTGACCAGACGCCGCCCGACGCCGCCGCCCTGAAGCGGGGGGCTGACCGACAGCATGCCGAAATAGCCGACCCCCTCGCCGCGGTCGGCGATCAGGATGCAGCCGATCAGCCCCTCGCCGCGCCAGGCGGTCAGCAGGCCCTGCGCCGGATCGCCGATGACGGACCGCAGATCCTCTGGATCGGTGCGCTGGCCATCCAGCAGGTCGGCTTCGGTCGTCCAGCCGGCGCGGGACGCCTCGCCGCGATAGGCGCTCTCGATCAGGGCGTGCAGGGCCGGGATGTCGGAGGTGGTCGCGTCACGGATGGACAGGTCAGTCATCGAGCAGCATCCCCGCCACCGCCTCGCTGATGGCCAGTGAACTGGTCAGGCCCGGGCTCTCGATCCCGAACAGGGCGACCAGCCTGTCCAGCCCGTGATCGTCGCGACCGCGCAGCTGGAAGTCCGGCTGCGGCTCGCCCGGCCCGTGCAGCTTGGGCCGGATGCCCGCGTAGTCGGGCGTCAACGCCCCCTCCGGCAGGCCGGGCCAGAAGCGGCGGATATAGATCTCGAACTCCGCCGCCTTGGCCGGATCGACCGAATAGTCCTCGGTCTCGACATAGGCGAGGTCGGGTCCGAACACCCCCTGCCCGCCCAGGTCCTTGCGGTAGTGGGTGCCGAGCGCGCCGGGGATCGGCGGGGGATAGATCAGGTGCTCGAACGGCGCCCTGCCGGTCAGGCGGAAATAGACGCCCTTGCCGAAATGGCCGGCCGGGATGTGATCGGCCGGATAGCCGTCGATCCGCGCCGCCACCGCCTGGGCCGACAGACCCGGGGCGCTGACCAGCAGGCCGGTCGTCAGGGTCGCTCCACCCTCCCCCGAATCTGGCCCGCCCGCCGTGATCGTGAAGCCGCCGCCGGGCAGAGCCTCGGCGCGCTCGAACGGCGTCGACACCACCACAGAGCCGCCTGCATCCTCAATCTCGCCTTGCAGGGCCAGCATGTAGTCGTGACTGGCGAACAGGCCGCTCTCGGGCGACAGGATGGCGGAATGGGCGTTCAGCCCGGGCTCCATGGCGCGCGCCTGGGCGCCCGTTAGATGCTCCAGCCCCTCGACGCCGTTGTCGGTGGCCTGTCGGAAGATGGCCTCGATCCGGTCGACCTCGTCTTCCTGCGTCGCCACGACCAGCTTGCCGCATTTGCGGTAGTCGATCTTGTGGCTGTCGAGAAAGGCGTAGAGCGCCCGACGTCCCTCGACGCAGAATCGCGCCTTGAGCGATCCGGTCGGATAGTAGAGCCCGCCGTGGATGACCTCGGAGTTGCGAGACGACACGCCTTGGCCGATGTGCGGCGCCTGTTCCAGCACCAGAACCGACAGGCCGCGCTTCGCCAGCGCCCGCCCGCAGGCCAGGCCCACGGCGCCCGCGCCCACGACGGTGGCGTCGAAATCGAAGCTCACGGCTTCACCCCATACCGCCGCTTCGCCTCGGCCTCGAAACTGCCGATCAGCGAAGAGACAGCCCGATCGAAATTCGCCGTCAGCATGGCGTTCAGCACCGGGGATTTGAAGGCGAAGTCGATCATGAATTCCAGCCGCGTGCCCTGGGGGTCCGGCAGGAAGCTCCACCGGTTCTTCAGGTGCCGGAAGGGCCCCCGGATCAGCCCGACCTCGACCATCGGCGCGTTGCGGTCATGCCGGACCCAGGTCGAGAACCGTTCCTTGAGGAACGAGAACCCCACCTGCGCCTCGGCGTCGAGCAGGGTCACGCCCGGGGCCTCCTCGCGGACGTTCCAGACCCGCATCGCCGTGACCCAGCGCACGAAGTCCGGATAGGCCCGGATATCAGCGACCAGATCGGCGAGCTGTTCGGGCGTCCAGGGCAGAATGCGGGTGACGCGGTGGATGGCCAAGTCCGTCTCAGCGTCCGGTTTGCGCCAGACGCGCCGCCCGCAACCGGGCGAAATCATCGCCCGCATGGTGCGACGACCGCGTCAGGGGCGAGGACGACACCATCAGGAAGCCCTTGGCCCGGGCGATGGCCTCATAGGCCTTGAACTCTTCCGGGGTGACGAACCGTTCGATGGCGGCATGTTTGCGCGTCGGCTGCAGGTACTGGCCGATGGTGATGAAGTCGACGCCGGCCGAGCGCATGTCGTCCATCACCTGCATGACCTCTTCCTTGGTCTCGCCCAGGCCGACCATGATGCCGGATTTGGTGAACTGGTTGGGGTCACGTTCCTTCACCATCTGCAGCAGGCGCAGGCTATGGAAGTAGCGGGCGCCGGGCCGGATCTTCAGATACAGCCGCGGCACGGTCTCGAGGTTGTGGTTGAAGACGTCCGGCGTGGCGTCGATCATCACCTCGGCCGCGCCGTCCTTGCGCAGGAAGTCGGGCGTCAGGATCTCGATGGTGGTGTTGGGGGCCTGCAGGCGGATCTGGCGCACGACCTCGGCGAAATGGGCCGCGCCGCCGTCGGACACGTCGTCCCGGTCCACCGAGGTGATGACGACGTGGTTCAGGCCCAGTTGCGCCACCGCCAGGCCGACCTTGGCGGGTTCTTCGCGGTCCATCGGCTGCGGCAGGCCCGTCTTGACGTTGCAGAAGGCGCAGGCCCGCGTGCAGGTGTCGCCCATGATCATCAGGGTGGCGTGCTTCTGGCTCCAGCATTCCCCAATGTTCGGGCAGGCCGCCTCCTCGCAGACGGTGACCAGGCCCTTGTCCTTCACGATGGCCCGGGTGGCGTTGTACTGGCCCGAACCGGGCGCCTTGACGCGTAGCCAGTCAGGCTTTTTCAGCACGACCGTCTCCGGACGGTTCTGCTTTTCCGGATGACGCAGCTCAGCCGGCGTCTTCGTCAGGGTGTCAATCAGCGTGACCAAGGCGGCTCGGGGCTCCAGTCGGGAAACGCTATGTCGTCGTTCCGCGCAGCGAAGGCAAGGCGACGACCACCCTCACGCAACGTAACGCATCTTTTCAATGGCCGAACCGACCTCTAGTTTGCTCCAGTCAAACACAAGGCGGCGGCCAACGCCGTCGTAGGAGGATGTCCTTGCGCGTACCCCTGGACCCCAAGGCCGGCGAGGAGACGATCTTCGACGCCCTGATCGCGGCCCGCGAAAAGTACGGCGACAAGGAAATCCTCGAAGACCAGGACCGCAAGCCCCTTACCTACACCGGTCTGATCCGGGCGGCGTTCGTGCTGGGGCGCAAGATCGCCGCCATGACCGAACCTGCCGAGCGGGTCGGCATCCTGCTGCCGTCCAGCATGGGCGTGGTGGTGACCTACTACGGCCTGCACGCTCACGGCCGCGTGCCCGTGATGCTGAATTTCACCTCGGGCGAGGCCAACATCAAGGCGGCGATCAAGGCGGCGGGCGTGAAGAAGATCCTGACCGCCAAACGCTTTGTCACCCAGGCCAAGCTGGACGACCTGCTGGAGGACCTGGCCACGGTCGCCGAGATCGTCTGGCTGGACGACGTGCGCAAGACCATCGGCCTGCAGGACAAGCTGTACGGACTGATGGCCGGAATGATGCCCAAACGTTTCCGCGCGAAGACCGAGCCG
Source organism: Caulobacterales bacterium (assembly GCA_038241335.1). GTDB lineage: Bacteria > Pseudomonadota > Alphaproteobacteria > Caulobacterales > Caulobacteraceae > Brevundimonas. Next base: position 3,590 of record JBBRFV010000215.1, read on the forward strand.
TCGTCGCCGGGCGTGGTGCTGTTCACCTCGGGCAGCTTCGGTGCGCCCAAGGGCGTGGTGCTCAGCCAGTGGAACCTGGTCGCCAACTGCCGCCAGGTGGCCCAGCACATCGAACTGAAGCCCGAATGGGTGATGTTCAACCCCTTGCCGACCTTCCACTGCTTCGGCCTGACCGGCGGCGTCCTGCTGCCGATCCTGCACGGCATGAAGGCCTTCCAGTACCCGTCGCCGCTGCACGCGAAACAGATCGTCGAACTACTGCCGGACGTGAAGGCGTCGATCCTGTTCGCGACCGACACCTTCCTGAACCAGTACGCCCGCGTCGCGGCCGCCGACGACTTCGCCACCCTGCAGTTCGTCGTCGCGGGCGCCGAAAAGGTGCGCCCCGAGACTCATCACCTGTTCAACACCCGCTTCCACGGCCTGAAGCTGCTGGAAGGCTATGGCGCGACCGAAGCGGCCCCCGTGGTGGCGGTGAACCACCCGGACCGCAACCGCCCCGGCACCGTCGGCCAGATGATGCCGGGCCTCGAATGGCGCATCGATCCCGTCGACGGCATCCCCGACGGCGGCCGGCTCTATTTGCGCGGTCCCAATGTGATGAAGGGCTATCTGTCGGCCGACGATCCCCTGTCGATCGATCCGTTGGTCGGCGGCTGGCATGACACGGGCGATATCGTGGATATCGACAAGGACGGCTACGTCAGCATCCTCGGGCGAGTGAAACGGTTCGCCAAGATCGGCGGCGAGATGGTGTCCCTGACCGCGGTCGAGGGCCTCGCCAGCGCCGTGTGGCCCGAGGCGCGGCACGCCGTGATCTCCATCCCCGACAGCCGCAAGGGCGAGAAGCTGGTCCTGGTCACCGACCGCAAGGACGCCGACGTCGCCCGCCT
>JBBRFV010000216.1:0-4464 GCA_038241335.1 Caulobacterales bacterium
TCTACGAGCCCTTCCATCAGCGCCTCTACGATGCCATCGAGGATCACATCCGTCAGGGCATGCTGGCCGAACCGACCATTCTGATGGAGCGGTTCAAGCTGGACCCGGCCTTCCAGGAGTTCGGCGGCCTGCGCTACCTCGCCGATCTGGTCGACCGCGCGCCGCCGGCCGCCAACGCCCCCGACTATGCCCGCGTCGTCTACGACCTGGCCCTGCGTCGCGATCTGATCCGTATCGGCGGCGAGATCGTGCGCGAGGCCCCGCAGCCCGAAACCGCCGCCATCGACCAGATCGAGAGCGCCGAGCATCAGCTCTACTCCCTCGCGGAAACGGGCAAGCCGTCCTCTGGTTTCGTCAACTTTTCCAGCGCCCTGGCCGGCGCCGTTCAGATGGCGGCCGAGGCTTACCAGCGCGACGGCAAGCTGGCGGGCCTGGCCACACAGCTGGACGATCTCGACCAGAAGCTGGGCGGTCTTCACCCCTCCGACCTGCTGATCCTCGCCGGCAGACCCTCGATGGGCAAGACGGCGCTGGCCACCAACATCGCCTTCAACGTCGCCCGCAGTTATCGTTGGGAGCCGACGCCAGAGGGCCGCAAGACCGTGTCTGGGGGGGTCGTGGCCTTCTATTCGCTGGAAATGAGCGCCGAACAGCTGGCCATGCGTATCCTCGCCGACGCCTCGGGCGTGTCGTCCGACAAGCTGCGCAAGGGCGAGATCGACGCCGCCGACTTCGGCAAGATCCGCGACGCCGCCGTCGAGATCGGCGAAAGCCCGCTCTACATCGACGCCACCGGCGGCCTGTCGATGTCCAAGCTGGCCGCCCGCGCCCGCCGACTCAAGCGGATGGAGCACGGCCTGGATCTGATCGTCGTCGATTATTTGCAGCTGATCACCACCGGCGAGAGCAACAGCCAGAAGAACCGGGTGCAGGAGGTGTCCGAGATCACCGGCGCGCTCAAGGCCCTGGCCAAGGAGCTCAGCGTGCCGATCCTGGCCCTGTCGCAGCTGTCGCGTCAGGTCGAGCAGCGCGAGGACAAGCGGCCCCAGCTGTCCGATCTGCGGGAATCCGGCTCGATCGAGCAGGACGCCGACTGCGTCATGTTCGTCTATCGCGAAAGCTACTACCTGGGCCGCGCCGAGCCCAAGGAGGGCACCGAGGAGCATCTGACCTGGCAGCAGGACATGGATAGGCTCGAACACCAGGCCGAGGTGGTCATCGGCAAGCAGCGCCACGGCCCCATCGGCATCGTCAAGCTCAGCTTCGACGCCGACACGACCAAATTCGGCAACCTGGCCCAAGGGCAGCGTTACGAGCAGCCCTACGGCGACTGACGCCGCGCTAGAGCCCGCCGGGCCCGATTCCGAGGCCCATCGTCAGGCAGAAGACCGCATAGCCCATAGCGGCGGCGGCGATCCACACGGGTCGTCGGCCCCAACCGCCGATGTCCTGGCCTGTGCCTCCGAACCGGCTGGCCAGGGCGCAGGCCAGCGGCACGCCCAGACCGGCGACGCCGAACGCCAGCCCTGCGTCCCTGAATCCGCCCAGTCGATCCCCGCCGAACAGAAGCGCCGCCGCCATCATGGCCAACGTTCCCGACAGCCACGGGGTGAGGAATCGACGCCGATCGGCGGCGGCGCCTTCTCCCGCCGACAGGGTTCGCATCGCCCGGGTCAGCGCCCGTCGCGTCACGTCATAGCCGACCGCGGCAGCGACCAAGGCGACCACCGGCCACACCGGCGGCCAGCGCGCCTCGGCGGCGGCGAATATCCAGTCGTTGCTGCCCCCAAGCACGGTTTCAGCCAATTGACCGAAGAACCAGAAGAGCGAGAAGGCGGCGGTCGTCAGCAGGAACAGCCGCCCGGTTCTGTGCGCCACGATGCGGCTCGCGGTCAGCATCAGGGCCAGAAGCCCCCAGACCAGATTGCCCAAGGGTCCGCCCAGATTCGACACCGCCGACGCCCCGTCACAGCGGAATAAGATTGTGCTGACAAGGCGGATTTCGCCGCCCGTGGCCAGACAGGCCGCACCGTGGCCGACCAGTTCATGCGACAGGCTGGCCGTCATCGCCGCCAGCACGCCGATGGCGATCAGGGTCGGCAGGTCGTCGCGGTCGGACGCAGCGGTCATGCGCCTACAAGGCTGTGCTTCGGTCTCGCTTGGCAAGACTCCTCCTGCGCAAGCGGGGTCAGGCGAACGATACGTCGGCCGTTTCTTTTGCGCCGCACAATATTTGCGGCATAAGTCGGGGATGCCCTCCCCGGCCACCCTCACCGTCGATCTGAACGCCCTCGCCCGCAACTTCCGTGCGCTGGAAACCGTCGGCGGCGCGCCCGTGCATCCGGTGGTCAAGGCCGACAGCTACGGACTGGGCGCCGCCGCCTGCGCCGCCCGACTGTTGCGCGAGGGGGCCGCCGCCTTCTTCGTCGCCCGGGCCAGCGAGGGCGAGGCCCTGCGCGCGGCGCTGGGCGCCGGGCCTTCAATCTATGTGCTGGACGGCTGCGCCGCGGGTCGCGCGCGCCGACTCAGGGCCGCCGACCTCAAGCCGGTTATCAACACCGCAGCCCAGCTGGCCGAATGGCGGACGGCGGGCGGCGGGGCCTGCGGCCTGCAGATCGACACCGGCATGAACCGCCTCGGCTTCGGGCCAAAGGAGGCGCCCGACCCGTTCGAGGGCCTCGACCTCGTGCTCAGCCACCTGGCCTGCGCCGACGCCCCGGCCGAGCCGATGAACGCGCGCCAGCGCGACGCCTTCGCCGCCGTCGTGGCCCGATATCCCGGCGTGACCCGGTCCTTCGCCAATTCCGGCGGCGCCTTCCTCGGCCCCGACTACGCCTTCGACGCCCTGCGGCCCGGCATCTGCCTCTACGGCGGCGGACCGGAGGGCCGGCCCGACCCGCGCATCGTCCCGGTCGCCACCTTCACCGCCGAAATCCTTCAGCTCCGGCCGGTCGCTGCGGGCGAGAGCATCGGCTATTCGCGCAGGTACGTCGCCGACCGGCCGCTAACGGTGGCCACCTGCGCGGCCGGCTATGCTGACGGGGTGCTGCGCAGCTGGAGCCCGCCCGGCGTGGTCGCCGTCGCCGGCGAACTGCGCCCCCTGCTGGGCCGGGTGTCCATGGACGTCTGTGCGGTCGATGTGACGGATCTGGACGTCGCCGTCGGCGACGCCGTCGAGCTGTTCGGCGCGCGGCGCATGCTGGACGACGCTGCAGCCGCGGCGGGGACCATCGCCTATGAGCTGCTGACATCGGTCACGGCCCGCGTGCCCCGGCGCTATCTGGGCTGAGGCCTATTCGGCGTTGTTGGCGGTCGGTTCGGGCGTGGGCGGCGTGGTCGGCCAGATCGTGTGCGGATCCGGCAGTTCGCCATCGGGCCCCGGGTGGTCGCAGGTGATGATCCACTGCTCAACCAGGGCGATGCGGTCCCCGGTCCAGCGCCAGCTGGCGCCGTTGGCGCACCCGGTGGCCTGGGTGCGGGTCACGCCGCTGAAGCGGGCCTTGGTCGGGTCCCATGACAGTTCGGACGTCGAATCGTCGTCGCGCCACTGGCCGTCGCCGCGCACGTCGTACTGGATCAGGGGCGTCCGAACCGGCGCCGCACCGTCTCGCGAGACATAGAGATAGCTCCAGGTGTCCACCATGCCGGACGAACAGGCGACGATGACGCCGACATCGCCGCCGCCGAGATCCACAGCCTGGACCGTGCGTTCCTGGCCATCGTTCAGGGTGCAGTCAGTGTCGGCGGTCGTCAGGGCCACGGCCCGCGCCTTCAGCCCATCGATCTTCGCGGGCTCCACGGCCGCCGGGGTCGCCGTCACCTCGGCCGCTGCGGCCGCCGTTGGGGTGGCCTTCTCGTCCGCCGGGTGGCAGGCCGCCAACCCGAGAGCGAGGGCCACGGCCGCCGTTGCATGCATCGTCATAGGCGATCTCCCCGCGAAACAGCCAGTTAGATGGGCGGGGCTGACGGGGGTCAAGCGTCAGAAACGGTCGTAGGCCCGATCCGCCCCCCTGCCACGTCGCCGCCGACTCCTGTAAGCCGGGGTCATGGCTCGTGACGGCGCAATCTATGTCTGCCAGGCCTGCGGGGCCGTCCACGGCAAGTGGTCGGGCCAGTGCGGGGCCTGCAACCAGTGGAACTCCATCGTCGAGGAGAGCCGCGCCGCGCCGCCGGGCGCGATGAAACCCTCCACCTCGGCGGCCGCCCGAGGCCGCGGGGTCCAGTTCGAGACCCTGCAGTCGGACGCGCCCGAGCCGCCGCGCATCGTCACCGGCGTGGCCGAGTTCGACCGGGTCTGCGGCGGCGGCGTGGTGCCCGGCTCGGCCATCCTGCTGAGCGGCGATCCCGGGGTCGGCAAGTCGACCTTGCTGCTCGACGTCTGCGCCCGGGCGGCCCTCGGCGGGGCCCGCGTCGCCTATATTTCAGGCGAGGAGGCGGTCGAGCAGATCCGCGCCCGGGCCAAGC
>JBBRFV010000217.1:0-4407 GCA_038241335.1 Caulobacterales bacterium
CCGGATGCGCTCAAGCAGCGGGCCGCCGCGCGGCGAGCCTCGGCGCCCGGGGATGAAGCTCAGGCCTGGCCGGTTTCCGCCGGGCCGCGCGCGATCTGCGCCTGGCGGCTGACGTAGATGCCGGCGAAGTCGATCGGATCGACCATGAAGGGCGGATAGAAGCCGCCGTCCGCCGTCGCGCCGGCGATGATCTCGCGGGCGAAGGGGAAGAGGTAGCGCGGGCATTCGATCAGCAGCAGCGGCTCGATGTCGGCCTCGGCCACGTTCTGCAGGGCGAACAGGCCGCCGTACAGCAGCTCGACGTTGAACACGGTGCCGATGTCGGCCGTCGCCTTGACGGTCAGGCGCAGTTCGACCTCGAACAGACCGTCCGGGCGACCCTGGGCGTTCATTTCGACCCCCATGTCGATCGAGGGCTTGCCCTCGATGCGCAGGCTGTCCGGCGCCTTGGGGTTCTCGAACGACAGGTCGCGGACGTATTGGGCCAGGATGCGGAAGCCGGGTCCCGGCGGCAGGCCTCCCTCGGCGGAGTCGGCGGTCTGGGGATCGGCGGGCGGGGCGGCGTCGGTCATGGAATGGCGTCGTCTGTCTGGAAATGGGCAGGGCGCGAGACGGCCCGGAAGGCGCGGCGACTAGCATGAGAGGCCCGGTGCGGCAACGACGCTCGCCGACCGGGGGCGCGGTTCGCCTTGCGCCGCCCTATATGAGCCCGTAATCGTCAGTTCTGCGCGGCGCTCCCGCGCGACCCCCAGGAAAGCTCCGTGCCGTCCAGCCAGATCCAGACCGTCATCTTCGCCGTGATCGCCCTCATCGTCCTGTTCCAGCTCTACAACGTGCTGGGCAAGAAGGTCGGCCGTCAGCCCGAGGATGACGCGCGCGCCGGGCCGGCCCCGGCCGGCGATCCCGCCACGACCCCGGCCGGCCGACAGCCGGCCCTGGACGCCGGAACCATGGCCGCCGTAGCCGCGCTGCGCAGCCGCGACCCCGCCTTCGACGCCGTTCGCTTCCTCGAGGGCGCCCGACAGGCCTATGAGACCATAGTGCGCGCCTATGCGGCCGGCGACCGGACCACCCTCAAGCCGCTGCTGGCTCCGGCGGTGATGGAGTCCTTCGAAGCCGGCATCGTCGCCCGCGAGACCCGCGGCGAGACCGAAACGGCCGAGTTCCTTCATCCGCCCCGCGCCGATCTGGAGCTGGCCACGGCCGAAGAGAATCGCGCCATCGCCAAGGTTCGGTTCCTCGCCGAACTGCGCAACTGCATCAGCTCGGCGAACGGGGCCGCGCCTGAGCAGATCGAGGAACGGCGCGTCGCCGAACTGTGGACCTTCGAGCGCACCCTCGGCGCCAGTGATCCGAACTGGGTCCTGGCCCGCACCGAGCCGGCGGCCGCGTGACCATGGGCCGCCCCGGGGTTTTCCCCGCGGCGCCGGGACGCCCCCTTCGGCTAGCCGCAATCGCCCTGGTGGCGGCCCTCGCCTCCGCCTGCGCCGGTACGGTTTCCGCGCCGGTCCCCCCGGCCAGGCACGCTCCGCCCGCGCATCCGCGACCCGCTCCGGTTCCGGCCGGTCTGAGCCCGACCACCCTTCCGGGGTGGGACCATGAAGATCATCTCGCGGCCTTCCGGGCCTATGTGGCGGGCTGCGGCGCGGCCCGTGACACGGCGGGCCGCGCGAGTTGCGCGCGCGCCAAGGCTCTGGCGTCGGGCCCGGTCAGCCCCAGCGACGCACGGACCTTCTTCGAGACCGGCTTCATCGTGGTCGCGGCCGGGAGCGCAGACGGGCCTCCCGGCCTGCTGACCGCCTATTTCGCGCCCGAATACGGCGCACGCCGGACGCCGGACCCGGAGTTCGACACGCCGGTCCTTGCCCGACCCGACGATCTGGTGCGCGAGGGCGCGACCGTGAGCCAGCGCCAGCCGGACGGGTCGCTGCAGCCCTACCCCGATCGCGCCGCCCTTGAATCAGCGCCGTCCGCCGCGCCGCTGGCCTGGATGCGGGCCGAGGACCTGTTTTTCATGCAGATCCAGGGATCCGGCTATCTGACCTTTGAGGACGGGGCCCAGGCCCGCGCCGCCTACGCGGCCGACAACGGCCGCCCGTTCACCGGGATCGCCCGGCCGATGGCGGATCAGGGGCTGCTGCCGCGCAACGGGACATCCGGCGACGCCATCATGGCCTGGCTGGCGGCTCATCGCGGGCCGCAGGCGCGCGCCGTCATGGACCGCAATGCGCGCTACATCTTCTTCCGGCTGGATCCGGACGACGGCGGCGATCCGCAGGGGGCGGCCGGGATTCCCCTTCCCGCGCGCCGGGCCGTCGCGGTGGATCCGGCCAGTTGGCGCTACGGCGACCTGATCTGGCTGTCTGCCGACGCAGGCGGCCTGCCCGGCGCGCGGAGCGGCTACGAAGGTCTGGTCATGGCGCTGGATACCGGCTCCGCGATCCGCGGACCGGTGCGCGCCGACCTCTACATGGGCCGGGGCGAGGCCGCCGGACGGGAGGCGGGGTCGGTACGGCATCCGTTGCGCCTATGGCGGCTGGTTCCGAAGTCCTGAAACGAAACGGACTCTGGCGAAGGCCGGCGCGGCGCCCTATCTGGTCGGCATGGACGCGATCCGGCTCTCCCCGCCCCGCCGCCTGCGCCTGCCCGTGGCTGACTGCCGGGGTTCAGGCGAAATGGCCGTTCTCGACTTCGGCGACCCGAAGCGGCCGGTCGATCTGGTCTTTGCCCACGCCAACGGGTTCAACGCCCTGACCTACCGCACCCTGCTGGCGCCGCTGGCGGGATCATTGCGCATCTGGGCCCCCGACCTGAGGGGCCACGGCGGCACCGCCCTGGCTGCCGATCCGGGCCGACGCAGGGGCTGGAGCGACCACGGCGAGGACCTGGTCGCCTTGCTGGACGCCCTCGACGGGCCGCCCGTCGTACTGGCCGGTCATTCGATGGGCGGAACCTCGGCCCTGCTCGCCGCCGCCGAACGACCCGGTCGCGTCTCGAAACTGGTCCTGCTGGATCCGGTCATCTGGTCGCCCTTGTGGTCGCTACTCTTCCGCCTGCCGCTGCTGGATCGCCTTCCGTCGCGCGCGCCGCTGGTGCGCAACGCCCTGCGCCGCCGTGATCGGTTCGACAGCCGCGAGCAGGCCATGGCCGCCTATCGGGGCCGGGGCGCCTTCAAGGGTTGGCCCGAGATGATGCTGGCCGACTATCTGGCCGATGGCCTCGCCGAGGACGGCGACGGCTTCGCCCTGGCCTGTCCGCCGCAATGGGAGGCCTCCAACTACGCGGCCCAGGCCCATGATCCCTGGAAGGCGCTGCGGTCTCTGGACCGGCCGATGCATATCCTCAAGGCGGAGATCGGTTCGCCCTGCCATGTGGCGTCGTCGCCGCGTGGCCGGCCGAACGTCTCAGTCGAGACGGTCTCCGGGGGAACCCATTTCTTCCCCATGCTGCAGGCTGACGTGGCCCGTGACGCCCTGTTCGAGGCCGCGGTCTGAAGCGCGCCGCTGCACGGCCCCATTCCCGCCCTTGCATCGGGGGGCGTCTGGCCCTTTAAGCGCGCCCAACGAGGAACGCGGCCGTCCCGCGTTCGCCGAGGATTATAGCCCATGTCGTCGCCCACCCAGCCCGCGCCCAGGAAGGTTGTTCTCGCCTATTCCGGCGGCCTCGACACCTCGATCATCCTGAAATGGCTGCAGACCGAATACGGCGCGGAGGTCGTGACCTTCACCGCCGATCTCGGTCAGGGCGAGGAACTGGCGCCGGCGCGGGAGAAGGCGCTGAAGATGGGCATCAAACCCGAGAACATCTTCATCGACGACCTGCGCGAGGAGTTCGTGCGCGACTACGTCTTCCCGATGTTCCGCGCCAACGCCCTGTACGAGGGCCAGTATCTGCTCGGCACCTCCATCGCCCGGCCGCTGATCGCCAAACGCCAGATCGAGATCGCCCGCATGGTCGGCGCCGACGCCGTCTGTCACGGCGCGACCGGCAAGGGCAACGACCAGGTCCGGTTCGAACTCGGCTACTATGCGCTGGAGCCCGACATCCGCGTCATCGCCCCGTGGCGCGAGTGGGAGTTCAAGTCGCGCGAACACCTGCTGGACTTCGCCGAGAAGCACCAGATCCCGATCGCCAAGGACAAGCGCGGCGAGGCCCCGTTCAGCGTCGACGCCAACCTTCTGCACTCGTCCAGCGAGGGCAAGGTGCTGGAGGACCCCGCGGCCGAGGCGCCCGAGTTCGTGCACCAGCGCACCCTGTCGCCGGAAGACGCGCCGGATGTGGCCACGGTCATCGCCATCGGCTTCGAGAAGGGCGATCCGGTCTCGATCGACGGCGAGGCCATGTCGCCGGCGACCCTGCTGACCGCCCTCAACCAGTACGGCCACGACAACGGCATCGGCCGGCTCG
>JBBRFV010000218.1:0-4403 GCA_038241335.1 Caulobacterales bacterium
AACCTCGTAGAGATAAGGATCGCGTCTTATCGCCTGCATGTTGAGTTCGGTCGCACGAACGAGGGAAATGCCATGCTTGGCTTGATTGGCGGCGTCCTTCTCTGGGTCGAAATCAATCATATTGTATATACGATCTGCCGCTCTCGTTCAACCCACCTGCGCCCGGTGCCTCAGCATCGCATCGGCCAGCACACAGGCGGCCATGGCCTCGACCACGGGGACGCCGCGCAGGGCGACGCAGGGGTCGTGGCGGCCTTTGGTGCGCAGGTCGGTCTCGGTCCCATCGCGGGTGATCGTCTGGCGCGGGGTCAGGATGGAAGAAGTGGGCTTGAAGGCGATGCGGGCGGTGACCGGCTGGCCCGTCGAAATGCCGCCCAGAACGCCGCCGGCGTGGTTGGACAGGAAGACCGGCAGGCCGTCGTCGCCCATTCGCATCTGGTCGGCGTTGTCCTCGCCCGACAGTTCGGCCGAGGCGAAGCCAGCGCCGATCTCGACGCCCTTGACCGCATTGATCGACATCATCGCCGCCGCCAGTTCGGCGTCGAGCTTGCCATAGACGGGCGCGCCCCAGCCCGCCGGGACGCCCGTCACTTCCAGCGCCACGACGGCGCCGATGGACGAGCCAGCCTTGCGCACCCCGTCCAGATAAGCCTCCCAGACAGGGACGACCGCCGCGGAGGCGGCGAACAGGGCGTTGTCGTAGACGGCGTTGAAGTCGACGGCGTCCGGCGCGATCCGGTGCGGCCCCAGCTGGACCACGCCGGCGCGGATCACGACGCCCTTTCCCAGCATCTTCCGCGCCACGGCCCCTGCGGCGACCCGCACGGCCGTCTCTCGCGCCGAGGAACGGCCGCCGCCACGGTGGTCCCGCACGCCGTATTTGGCCTGGTAGGTGTAGTCGGCGTGGCCTGGCCGGAAGGCGCGGGCGATCTCGCCGTAGTCCTTCGAACGGGCGTCCTCATTGTCGATCTGGATGGCGATGGGCGTGCCGGTGGTGACCGGGCCCAATCCGGACTCTGGGCCGTCGTCGAACACGCCCGACAGGATGCGGGCCGTGTCGCTCTCCTGCCTCTGGGTGACGAAGCGGCTGCCGCCGGGCTTGCGCCGGTCCAGCCACGGCTGGAGGTCGGCCTCGGTCAGCGGGATCAGCGGCGGGCAGCCGTCGATCACACAGCCGATCGCCGGCCCGTGGCTCTCACCCCAGGTGGTCACGCGGAACAGATGGCCAAAGGTGTTGTGGGACATGACCCGTCAGGCTTAGGCCGCCAGCCGGTCCGGCGTCCAGACACGGCTGAAGCGGATCAGCAGGTCTTCGGCCGCCGAGGGGGCGTCCGGCGACGCGACCAGGGTCACGAACAGGCGGCCGCAAGGGTGCGATCCGCGCGCCGGGAGGCCCAGGCCCTTCAGACACAGGCGCAGGGGCTGGCTGCCGCCTCCCACGATCCAGGCCGAGCGCGCGCCGGCGTGGGTGTCGATCTCCAGTCGTCCACCGTCCTCAAGCGTCCGGTTCGGCACGGGCCAGTCCATGAAAAGGTCGTCGCCGAGAACCTTCAACGTGTCGCCACCGCGGATCAGCACCGGCAGATAGAGGTCGCCGCCGTCGCCATCCGCGCCCTTCAGGCGCAGGTGTTCGCCGGTGCGCAGGCCCGCGGGGACCCGGACCCGCAGGGTGCGGGAGGGCCACCGGACCGTGGCCACGCCGCCGCTCAGGGCCTCGAGCGGACTGATTACAACCACCGGCGGCGCAGGCGGGCGGATGGCCGGCGCGGCCAGGGCCGGGACAACCACCGTGGACTGTTGAATCAGCCTCCAGGCCCGGATGACCTGCCTGAAGCGGGCCTCGTCGCCGCCCGGATGGTCGGGCCGCGCCGCCTTCACGGCCGCGCGGAAGGCGGCGGTCATGACGGCGGGATCCGCCGGGCCGGGCAGGCCCAGGGCGAAGAAGGCGTCGGACAGACAGGAGGAAGGCTCGGACCGCATCCGCCCAGCCTTGTCCGGGATATGGTCAAGAGCCGGTTAAGTTAACCCCTGCCAGCCTTGCGCCGCCGGCCGCGCGGGTGTGAGGTCGGGCGTCCCGTCACCGAGGAGCTCGCCATGCTTCGTTCCGCCGCCGCCGCCGCCGTCCTCGTCCTGTCGGGCCTTCCGGGCGCGGCCGCCGCCGTCCAGGCCGCGCCGCCCGTCATCGAGGTTCGCCTGAGCAGCTACGCCTTCGCGCCTTCGACCCTCCACCTGCATGTCGGCCAGTTGCAGGTGCTGCGGCTGGTCGGCGAGCGCGGCTCTCACAATTTCTCGGCGCCGGCCCTGTTCGCCGCGTCCCGCATCGAGCCGGCCTCGGCTCGGGCCGCGCGCGGCGGAACGATCGAACTGCGCGAAGGCGATGTGGTCGAGATCCGCCTGACGCCGCTCACGGCCGGGACCTATGCGGTGCGCTGCACCCACCTGTTCCATGCCGCCCAGGGCATGAAGGGCGAGGCGATCGTCGGCTGACGTTCCGATCGCGGCTGTCGCGCGCTATATCCCCTCCATGACCGCACCCGTGATCCCGCCCAGCCCCTCCGCCCGCGACTACGCCGCCCAGTTGGCGGCCAACGGCGACGAGACCATTTTCGAACGCGCCGATCCGATCGGCCTGTTCATCGAATGGCTGGCCGAAGCGCGGGCAGGCGAGCCCAACGATTCCAACGCCATGGCTCTGGCCACCGTCGATGCCGAAGGCGTTCCGGACTGCCGCATGGTGCTGCTCAAGGACGTCGACGCCCGCGGCTTAACCTTCTATTCGAACCGCGAAAGCGCCAAGGGCGAGGAACTGGCCGTCCATCCGGCCGCCGCCCTGCTGTTCCACTGGAAGTCGCTGCGCCGTCAGGTGCGGGTCCGCGGGCGGATCGAGCCGGTCAGCGCCGCCGAGGCCGACGCCTATTTCGCCAGCCGCGCCCGCGAGAGCCGTATCGGCGCCTGGGCCTCGGACCAGTCCCGCCCGCTGACCGACCGGGTTGAACTGGAAGCCGCAGTCGCGCGGGAGACGGCGCGGTTCGAGGGCGAGGACGTGCCTCGGCCCGAACGCTGGACCGGCTGGCGCGTGGTCCCGGACAGCGTCGAGTTCTGGCGTGACCGCCCGTTCCGCCTGCACGACCGCCTGCGCTTCGACCGCGCCGGCGACGGCTGGAGCCGGACCCGGCTCTGGCCGTAGGAGCCTATGCGCCGTAGCGGGCCAGGAAGGTCTCGACCGCGTCGGCGGCGATCTGGGGCAGGGTGCGGACCGGCATGACTTCGTCGCCGGTGACCAGCGGCATGAAGAAGACGGGGTGTTCGATCATCCCCATCAACTGGCCCGCGGCCCAGGAATAATGATTGATCCGCAACTCGCCCCGCTCGGTCAGCATCTTCAGCGACTCGATCAGGGGACCGCCGAAATTGATCCGGCCGCGCTCGAAGAATTGCATGGCCACGTCGCGGAACCGTGGGCGTTCCGCCATCACCAGCCGAAAGACAGACCGAACGAACGGGTCGGCCATGAAGGCCGCATAGGCCTCTGCGAACGAAGTCAGTCGCTCGCGGGCGGACCCGTCGAGGGCCGTCACCAGAGTCATCTGGCGGGCGAAGTCGTCGGCCGCGTCGTCGATCACCGCCGCGAACAGGTCGGCCTTGCCGGAGAAGAACGCATAGAGGGTGGCGGTCGAGACACCGGCCTCGCGCGCGACGGGCTCGATCTTGGTCGCCGCATAGCCTTCCTGCATGAAATGCCGGCGCGCGTGGCGAACGATCGTCTGGCGGCGAGGATCCGGCGGGGGCGAGGCGGTGGCGAGCGGGCCGAGCATCACAATTCAGCGTCCGATGAGACGCCCAAGGTGACGCGTTCGGCGCGATCCGGCAACTCCCGGATAATAGTCTAACAGCGACGGGTCAGGGCCGAGAGCAGGGGATGGGCCAGAACGGGCGCGGCCAGTCGCACCACAGCCTGTGAATCCTCAAGCCGCACCGCCGCCGTGGCGTCGGCGATGATGAAGTCCGCATTGACCCGCGACGGCTCGGTCAGCCGCTCGTGCCCGGGGCGCACCGTGGCCAGATACTGGGCGATCACCGATTCTGCCGTGCGCCCGCGCTCGGCCTGGTCGCGCAGCAGGCGGCGGATGAAGCGGATGTCGGCGGGGGTGTCGACGAACACCCGGATGTCGAACAGGGCGGCCAGGGCCGGCGTGCAAAGCACATGGGTGCCCTCGACGATCACCACCTGCGCGGCCCGGACCAGTTCGCCGCCGGGATCCCGACCGTGGTGGATGAAGGAATAGAGGGGCACGACCACGTCCCGCCCGGCCTTCAGTTCGGACAGGTCGCGAGCCATCAGGTCGTGGTCGCGGGCGGTCACGTCGTCGAAGTCGAAGGTCGCCGGGTCGAAGTCGGGCAGG
>JBBRFV010000219.1:0-4386 GCA_038241335.1 Caulobacterales bacterium
GGGGTCATCCTCGGGAATGCCAGCCTCGACCTTGCCTACCATGTCGCCGCCCACGTCGGCGCCCTTGGTGAAGATGCCGCCGCCGAGACGCGCGAAGATGGAGATCAGCGAGGCGCCGAAGCCGAGGGCGACCAGGCCATCGATGACGTCGCGGCTGGTGCTCTCGAGATGCATCCCCTGGGTCAGGAAGGCGTAGTAGCCCGCCACACCCATCAGGGCCCCGCCGGCCACGAACATGCCGGTGATGGCCCCCGAACGGAAGGCCAGGTCCAGGCCCTTGCTCAGGCTTTCCGAGGCCGCATGAGCGGTGCGCACATTGGCGCGGACCGAGATCAGCATGCCGGCGAAACCGGCCGCGCCGGACAGGACGGCGCCGATCAGGAAGCCCAGCGCGGCCCACGGACCGATCAGCAGATAGGCGACGATCAGGATGACGATCCCGACCATGCCGATGGTCATGTACTGGCGGCGCAGATAGGCCGAGGCCCCTTCCTGGATCGCCGCGGCGATCTCGCGCATCTTGTCGTTGCCGGTCGAGGCCTTCATCAGGCTGGCGGTCTGGAGGAGTCCGTAAAGGACCCCCAGCGCGCCTGCGGCTATCGCAAGCCACAGATAGTTACTCATGGCGATTCCAAACCCTGTGTTGCTAGAGGCGCCCGGACCCTTGGCGCGGTGGGCGTTATTCGCCTCTCTCCGCCTTCCGGTCCCCCCGTGCGCACCGGACGCGAGTCTGCGTCCTTGGGGAAATGCGGCGGAAAGGTGCCAAATGCGGCGTCCTGACGCAACAGGATTGGTGAACAGCGTCAGGCGGCGCGGGGGACAACCCTACGACGGGGGGCCTGGTTGATGATTTCCACCCGGGTGACCGCGCCCCGGCCGGCGATGGCGGCGGACGATCGCATCAGGCTGGCCGTCAGCGCCGCCTCGTCCAGCCGGGTCCAGTCGTCGGCCACGGTGAACGGCGTCCGGTAGCTGGCGCGCACCAGGGCGTCGCGGAAGAAGGCCTCCCGCGGACGCATGGTCTCCGGAGTGGCCGAACCGCCCAGATGCAGGCGCAGCGAGACGAAGACATAGTTGCGGATGCGTCCGTCGGCGATCACCGGCAGGCCGACGCCCGAGATACTCAGGCTGACGCCGGGAGCCGGCGCGTCCCCGGCCAGCGCCGGTTCGGCGACGACGATCGCCGGCAGGGCGGCGGACAGGGCGATGAGGTCACGACGGCGCATGGGCCCATCCTGACCCCCCCGCCTTGAGATTTCGTTGCCTCAGTTGTGGGTATAGCCGGTGGCGTCGAAAGACACCGGCTTTCCGCCGAAACGGGCGATGACGCCCTGCCCCGCCGTCACCTGACCGATTCGGGTCAGACGCAGATGCCGCCGTTCCGCCTCGCGCCGCAGGGCCGGCTCGTCCCGGGGTCCGGCGGTGAAGGCGAGCTCATAGTCGTCGCCGCCGGTGACCAGGGCCTCGAACGCCGCCTGCTCGTCGACGCGACCGTCGAACCAGGCCTGGCCAGCGGCCGACAGGGGGACCACCTCCAGATCGATCTCGATGCGCACGGCGCCGGCGTCGGCGATGTGGCCGAGGTCGGCGATCAGGCCGTCAGATAGGTCGATCGAGGCGGTCGCGAGGTCGCGGATCACGGGCGCGAACTCCACCCGCGGCATCGGCGCGCGGAAGTGGTCGATCAGGGCGGCCAGCCGGTCGGCCTCCAGCGACAGCTTGCCCTGCGCCGCCTGCAGGCCCAGCCAGCCGTCGCCGATGGCCCCGGTGACGAAGACCACATCGCCCGGTCGCGCCCCGGCCCGGCCCACGGTCTTCCCCTTGGGGGTCCAGCCCAGCGCCGTCAGCGAGAAGCTGGCCGGTCCTGGCGTCACCACGGTGTCGCCGCCCACCAGGGCCACGCCGAACGCCTTCTGGTCCTTGCGAAGTCCCTCGACGAAGGCCTCGCGCTCGGGCCAGCCGCACCGCTCGGACCAGTGGCAGGCCAGCAGATAGCCGAACGGCTCGGCCCCCTTGGCGGCCAGATCCGACAGATTCACCCGCAGCAACTTCTTCGCCACGGTGTCCAGCGGGTCGGTCGGCAGGAAGTGGACACCCTCGACGATGGCGTCCTTGGTCAGCACCAGATCGTATCCGGGCCGCGACGGCACCACGGCGACGTCGTCCCTGAGGCCCCGACCCCACTCCGGATGGGCGAGCGGCGCGAACAGTCGGCGGATGGTCTCGAATTCACCGGCGACGTCGACCGACGCCATCAGGACGCGCGGGAGTCCCGGGCCACCCCGTCCAGGGCGGCGTTGACGAATTTGGCCTCGGCGTCGTCGAAGAAGGCCTTGGCCAGTTCGACGTATTCGTCGATCACGATCTCGCGCGGCACGTCCGGTCGGTGGCGCAGCTCCCACGCCCCGGCCCGCAACAGGGCCCGCAGCGTCGAATCGAGGCGCTCCATGCGCCAGTTCGACGCCAGCCGCGCCTTCACGGCCAGATCGATCTCGCGCTGGCCCTCGACCACGCCGCGCACGATGGCGGCGAAATAGTCCTCGTCGGCCTCGGCCATGGCCTCGCCCTCGATGTCTGAGTCGAAACGATGGTTCGAGAACTCGGCGATCACCGTGTCCACGCCCTCGCCGGCCAGCTCCATCTGGTAGAGAGCCTGCACGGCGGCGAGGCGCGCGACGGTGCGGGCGCGGCGCTGACGGCTGGTCAGCTGCGGCTCTGCACGCTGCTTTTCAGCCTCGGCGAGCTGTTCGAGGACGGACTGGAGGCTGGCGGGTTCGGTCACGCGCCCAGTCCTACCCGCAGCCGCTTGCGCAGTGCAATCAGATCGAGACACGCCCGCGCTGCGCCGCCGCCCTTGTCGCCCTCATTGCGACGCGCCCGGGCCCAGGCCTGGTCCTCGTCCTCAGTGGTCAGGATGCCGTTGCCGACGATCACCCCGTTGAGGCCCAGATTGCGGAGGCCCGCCGCCGATTGATCGGCCACGATCTCGAAATGATAGGTCTCACCGCGGATCACGCAGCCCAGGGCCACGAAGCCGTCGTAGCGCGGGGCGGTCGGATATTTGCCGGCCTCGACCGCCAGGGCGATGGCCGTCGGGACCTCCAGGGCTCCCGGGACGGAGACCACGTCGAACTGGGCGCCCTGGGCGTTCAGGGCGTCCCTGGCCCCGTCCAGAAGGGCGTCGGCCAGATCGTCATAGAAGCGCGCCTCGACGACGAGCACGCGGATGGGGTCGGTCAGGATCTGTCTTCTCCGTCCATGTCGCGCCAGCCGACGATACGCAGGCCGTAGCCTTCCAGCGCAGTGGGGTTGGGGCGGGTCGAGCTCATCACGATCATGTCGTGGACCCCGAGATCGAGCAGGATCTGGGCTCCGACGCCGTAGTTGCGGATCGAACGATCCACCGCCTTGGGCTTCTCGCCGACCGACAGCCGTTCGGCCAGCCCCTGCAGTTCGGGATCGCGCAGGAAGACGATGACCCCGGGGCCGTCATGGTCGCTCAGCGCCTTCATGGCCTGGGGCACATAGTTCTGGCGCGCCTCGACATGACCCAGGATGTCGGCGGCGAAATCGACCTGGTGCATCCGCACCAGGGTCGGCTTGCCACCCTCCACATCGCCCTTGACCAGGGCGATGTGCTCGACCCCCTCGATGCTGTTCCGGTAAAGCATCAGCCTGAACGGCCCGCCGTGGACGCTCTCGAACGGCGTGACCATGACCCGCTCGACATAGCGTTCGGTGCGGCGGCGATAGGCGATCAGGTCGGCGATGGTGCCGATCTTCATCCCGTGCAGCTGGGCGAAGGCGACCAGGTCGGGCATCCGCGCCATGGTGCCGTCGTCGTTCATGATCTCGCAGATGACCCCGGCGGGCGTCAGCCCCGCCATGCGGCTGATGTCGACGGCGGCCTCGGTGTGGCCGGTGCGGACCAGCACGCCGCCGTCGCGGGCGACCAGGGGGAAGACGTGGCCGGGCGAGACGATGTCGTCGGCCCCGCGGGTCGGATCCGAGGCGACCTGCACCGTGCGGGCCCGGTCGGCGGCGCTGATGCCGGTCGTGACCCCCTCCCGCGCCTCGATCGAGACCGTGAAGGCCGTGCCCATGCTCTCGCGGTTCTCGGCCGCCATCGGCGGCAGGCGCAGCTGACGGGCGCGGTCGGCGGTGATGGCCAGGCAGATCAGGCCGCGCGCGTGGCGCGCCATGAAGTTGATCTGGTCCGGCGTCGCGAACTGGGCCGGGATGATGACGTCGCCCTCGTTCTCGCGGTCCTCGGCGTCGACGAGGATGTAGGGCTTGCCGTTGCGGGCGTCCTCGAGGATCTCCTCGATCGGGCTGATCGGGCTGTCGAAGTCGGCGGGGGCGAGGTTGATCGGCTGGGGCATCACG
>JBBRFV010000220.1:0-4316 GCA_038241335.1 Caulobacterales bacterium
AGCGAGATGTCGCGGACGATGTAGTCGGTCATGGAGCAGGTTTCCGGGAGATGTTCGCGCCGCCTATAGCCCGGTCGGGCGGCGGGGGCAAGAAACCCATAAGGATATCCTTATATGAAATCGCGGACAGGTCGTGTCCGCGCTCTCGTCGTGACGCGGGTTCCATGCAAACCTGTGTTCGGGAGGAGCGTGGAATGATGGACTGGACCCGTCGCGGCGCCGCGGCCGCGGCTCTTGGCCTGGCCTTGCCCGGCCTGGCCCGCGCCCAGGAACCCGCCCCCGTTCCGGCGTTTGCCGCCACGCGGTTTCAGCGCGGCCGCATGACCGTGCCGGTGCACATCAACGGCAAGGGTCCGCTGGCCTTCGCCGTCGACAGCGCCGCCAACGCCTCGGTCATCGCCGCCGATCTGGTCGAGCGGCTCGAGCTGCCCGCCGCCGGCGATGTGACCATGCACACCCTGATCGGGCGCGAGACCGCCGCGACGGTTCAGGCGCATCTGCTGGAGACCGGCGCCCTGACGGCGCACGACACCCGCCTGGCGCTCGCCAGCCGGATCGGGATGGACGGGGCGGACGGTCTGATCGGCACCGACCTGCTGGCCGGGCTCCGCCTCGACCTGCGATTCCAGGGCGTGCAGCGGGCCCGCATCATTGGATCGCGGCCCGCCGGCGGCCAGTTCTTCGAGGCGCGCCGCCAGAGCGCGCGGCTGGTCCACGCCGTCGAGCAGCGGTTTGGCGAGCTGCTGATGATCGACATCCGCGCGGGCGGGGTGGAGGCGCTGGCCATCATCGACACCGGCGCCGAGGCCAGCATCATCAACACGGCTCTGGCGCGAGCATCCGGCGCCGTGTCGCTGACCCTGCGCGACGGCAGCCACGAGGCGCGGGTGCAGTCGCCGACCGGCCGCTCGGCCCCGGCGCAGTCGATGCTGATCACCAACCTGCGTTTCGCCGGCATGGGCCTCGGCCGGCTGCCGGTTCTGGCGGGGGATTTCCACACCTTCGACCTGTGGGGCGTGGCCGATCGACCGGCCATGCTGATGGGGGTCGATGTGTTGGGACTGTTCGACAACGTCGCCATCGACCTGCGCCGTGGCGAGGTGGTGTTCGAGGTCTGAGCTTGCCCTCGCGGCCAAGGCGCCGCAGGAAGCCGGAATGACCCGCGATCTCGCCACACCCCGCCACGACTGGACGCTCGATGAGGTCGAGGCGCAGTTCGCCCGGCCGTTCATGGAGCTGGTCTACGACGCCGCCACCGTGCACCGGACCTGGTTCGACCCGTCCGAAGTGCAGAAGAGCCAGTTGCTGTCGGTCAAGACGGGCGGCTGCGCCGAAAACTGCGGCTATTGCTCGCAATCGGCCAGTTTCGACACCGGGCTGAAGGCCGAGAAGCTGATGGACCCTGCCGCCGTCATCGCCGAGGCCATGGTGGCGAAGGCCGGCGGGGCCAGCCGTTTCTGCATGGGCGCGGCCTGGCGGGAGCTGAAGGACCGCGACACGCCCAAGCTGGCGACCATGATCGCAGGGGTGAAGGCTCTGGGCCTTGAGACCTGCGCCACCCTGGGCATGCTGACCGCCGACCAGGCGCGCCAGCTGAAGGCCGCCGGGCTCGACTATTACAACCACAACCTCGACACCGGGCCGGAGTACTATGCCCAGGTGGTGACGACGCGGACGTATCAGGACCGGCTCGACACCCTGCAGCATGTGCGGGATGCAGGCATGGCGACCTGCTGCGGCGGCATCGTCGGCATGGGCGAAGCGCGGCGCGACCGGGCCAGCCTGCTGCACGCGCTGGCGACCCTGCCGGTCCATCCCGACAGCTTGCCGGTCAATGCGCTGGTGCCGGTCACCGGCACGCCGCTGGGCGAGCGGATGCTGACCGAGGGCCAGATCGATCCGATCGAATTCGTCCGCACCGTCGCCGTCGCCCGCCTGGTCTGTCCCAGGGCGATGGTCCGCCTGTCGGCCGGGCGGGAGACCATGAGCGTCGAGATGCAGGCCCTGTGCTTCCTCGCCGGCGCCAACTCCATCTTCGTCGGCGGCAAGCTGCTGACCACGCCCAATCCGGAGCAGGACGAGGACGCCGCCCTGTTCGCCCTGCTGGACCTGAAGCCGATGGAGCCGAAGGCGGTCGCGCTGGATGTCGGGGCGGCGGCGTAACCGCCCCTTAAATTCCCGCGTCTAGGGTCGCGTCATGGATCGTCGCGCCCTTCTCGGCCTCGCAGCCGTCGCCACTGCAGCCGCCCTGCCCGCCCGCGCGTCGGAAGGCGCGCCGCAGGCCAGCTACATCCGCTTTGCGACCATCACCGCCAACGTCGTCCGGCGCGACGGGCGGCGCGGGATCATGACGGTGGAGACCGGGGTCGACGTGCCCGACGCGGCGCTCCGCCTGCGCGCCCAGCAGTCCGCGCCGCGCCTTCAGGCCGCCTACGCCGTCGTGGTGCAGCAGACCGCCGGCGCCCTGTTGCCCGACGCACCGCCCGACGTCGAGCGGATGGTCGCCCAGCTTCAGGCTGCGACAAACACGGCGCTCGGCCGGGCCGGCGCGCGCCTGCTCATCGGCACGGTGATGGTGGTCTAGAGTTTAGGGATCAGGATTAGGGCGTGGACCGCAGGCACAGTGCAGCCGCCCCTAATCCCTGATCCCTCGACCCTAATCCTTCGTCGGACTGATCTGGCTGGCGTCGCCGTAGGTCAGGGCCAGGAAGACGTCCTCGAGGTCGGGATCCTCGGTCGAGATGTCGGCTATGGTCACGCCGGCCGCGCGCACCGCCGCCAGCACCTGCTCCACCGACGCCTGGCCCTTGCGATAGGTGACGACGAAGGCCCCGTTGGGCCGGGCGACCGCCTCGAAGCCCTTGAGAACCGGCAAGCCGTTCAGCTCGCTTTCGGGCGTCACCACCACATTGCGGGTGTCGAGCCGGCGCAACAGCTGCGGCGTCGGTTCGCAGGCCACCACCTCGCCCCGGTTCATGATGGCGATGGTGTCGCAGAGTTCCTGCGCCTCCTCCAGATAATGGGTCGTCAGAAGGATGGTCACGCCCTCGGCATTGATGCGGCGGACGTATTCCCACAGCTGGCGGCGCAGTTCGACGTCGACCCCCGCGGTCGGCTCGTCGAGGATCAGGATCGGCGGATTGTGCACCAGGGCCTTGGCCACCATCAGCCGGCGCTTCATGCCGCCAGACAGGGCGCGGACATAGGCGTGGGCCTTGTCCGACAGGCCCAGCGCGGCCAGAAGTTCGTCGGAGCGGCGCTCCTTCGCGGGCACGCCGTAGTAGCCGGCCTGGACCTCCAGCGCCTCCCGCGGGGTGAAGAAGACGTCGGCGACGATCTCCTGCGGCACCACGCCCAGGGCGGCGCGGGCGTCTCGCGGCGACTTGTCGATGTCCCGGCCCCAGATGGCGGCGGTGCCGCCGGTCTTGTTGACCACCCCGGCGAGGATGTTGATCAGCGTCGACTTGCCCGCGCCGTTGGGGCCCAGCAGGCCGAACATGGCGCCGCGCGGAATGACCAGATCGACGCCGCGCAAGGCCGTCTTGGGCGGCGACTTCTTGTTGCCGGCGTAGATCTTCTCGAGCCCATGGACCTCGATGGCGTTCACGGGAAGGGCTTCGGTCTCGGTCATGCGGCGCTTTCGGGTATCGGGCCATCCCGTTTGACGATAGGAGGCGCGGGCGCATACCTATGCGCGCCCACCCGCCGCGCCAAGATCACGAGCCGAAAATGCCCCCGCGCCATACCGATGCGATCATCCCGCCGCCGGAAGACGTCGTCGTCTCCAGCAAGCGCGTGGCCTGCGACGGCGGCGGCGGCGCCCTCGGCCACCCGCTGGTCTACATGGACATGGGCGAGGACGACTCGGTCGAGTGCGGCTATTGCGACCGCCGCTTCGTGCTGGGCAAGAAGCGCCGCAACGAGAACGAATATCTCAGTCCCGCCGCCCGGCCGCCGGAATCGCACTGAACTCTT
Organism: Caulobacterales bacterium; assembly: GCA_038241335.1. GTDB lineage: Bacteria > Pseudomonadota > Alphaproteobacteria > Caulobacterales > Caulobacteraceae > Brevundimonas. The sequence continues at coordinate 3,976 of JBBRFV010000220.1, forward strand.
TTGGTGCGCTAACGCTCGGCTCGCGGAGCCTCGCTGCTTGAGCGCGGATGGGCGATCACGCGCTCAAGCAGAGAGCTTCGTCATCCCCGCGCAGGCGGGGAAGCGCCGCGAGCGTCAGCGCCCTTCGTAACCTCCCGTGAGTCGCGATCCGGCCACACCCCCGTTATAGGGACGCCTCCTCCCTCCCCGGACGGACGCTCCCATGCGCTATCTGCACACCATGGTCCGCGTGATGGACCTCGACGCCTCGCTCGATTTCTATCGCCTCCTCGGTCTCGAGGAGACCCGACGCATGGACGACGACAAGGGCCGCTACACCCTGGTCTTCCTGGCCGCGCCCG
>JBBRFV010000221.1:0-4249 GCA_038241335.1 Caulobacterales bacterium
GCCGCTTGACCGAGGCCATACGCGCGTTCTGAACGACCGCCTGGATCGCAATGGTCTGCAGGTCCTGGCCGAGTGGAAGTCGCTCACTGGAAAGTCTCCGTGCCCCTGCCCTTGGCCGCGCCTGGTGGAGACGAAGGTGTCGCTGGACTGACAGCACCGCCGACGGCCTATGATTTGTTCGACCGGTGGGCCCGGAAGGCTGCGTACTGACGCCTTGTCATGTACATCGGTCGGCCAGATAGCTGTGGAACCAGACACCGGCTCCATAGGCCGGCGCCGCCATATCTTCGCTGGGCATTTTCGGCCACGCCCGCCGACGTGATGCGGTTCCGGCTACCGGCCTGAAGCGGACGTCCCATAGGTTCGCGTTGCCAGAAGCGGACATCCGATCTTCGTCAGTCGGAGCGCAGACGGGAAGCGCCGCTCGCGGCCGGCGCCTCTGTGCGCAAGGCCGTTCTCAATCGTTCAAGGCGATCCCGGTAGCCTTCCGCATCGCCGTATTCGACGAAGGCCTGGTAGCGCTTGTGCGGACTGGTGACCTTGAGGGCGTGCTTGATCGGGCACCAGTACTGCTCAGTGCGGCTGGCGATCTCGCGCACATAGGCGGCCACGCCGTTGGCGTATTCGCAGAACCAGCAGTTCAGGCGCTCGATCCAGTTGAGATAGGCCAGCGTCTCCCTGTCGAAGACCAGATACTCGCGCCTGGGAACCTGCGGCAGCCGATAGGCGCGAAAACAGATCGCCTGATAGGCCGAGGCCCAGAGATCGATCAGCGCGAGGGGAAGGATCAGGGAATAGATCACTGGCGCGGACAGGACGGTGGTGAGAGGCGCCCGCGCCAGCAGGGCGGCCGCCCCGAGCCTCAAGCGTCGGTGCTCGACCACCACTCCGTGTTCGAACTCGATCAGACCCTCGTGGAAACGCCAGCCGAGATCCTCGCGCCGCCTGAATATCTCACGATCCAGTTCGGTCTGGAGGCGGACGATCTCAGAGGCGATTTCGGCTATGCGCGTCTGGATCGGCGGAGAAACCTTCATGCCGCACGATCCAGCCCGGGGACCATGGATCCCGTCGCGACGAAACGTGCGTGCCATGACAGGGCTTCGTCGAGAAGCATCGGCGTTTGCAGGCCGTAGGAGCCCGTCAGTGCGCGCTTGTAATAGTCAGCCAGCATCGGCCGATAAGTCGGGTGGGCGCAGTTTTCTATCACCACCCTGGCTCGCTGTTTGGGTGAAAGGCCCCGCAGGTCGGCGAGACCCTGTTCCGTGACGATCACCTGTACGTCCTGATTGATATGATCCACGTGTGAGGCATGGGGCACGATGGTCGAGATCGCCCCGCCCTTGGCCGTCGAGGCGCTCATGAAGATGGAGATGTAGGCGTTGCGGGCGAAATCGCCGGAACCACCGATACCGTTCTGGATGCGCGAGCCCATGACGTGGGTCGAGTTGACGTTGCCGTAGATGTCGGCCTCGATCATCCCGTTCATGGCGATCACGCCCAGACGCCGGATCAACTCGGGATGGTTGCTGATCTCCTGCGACCGCAGAACGATGCGGTCATGGTATTCGCCCATGCGCCGGTTGACGCTTTCACTGAGGTCCGGGCTGAGGCTCAGGGCGGTCGAGGACGCCATCTTCAGCTTGCCGCTGTCCAGCAGGGCCATCATCCCATCCTGGATCACCTCCGTATAGGCGGTCAGGTTGTCGAACGGGGCCTGGATCAGGCCGGTCAGCACGGCGTTGGCGGTGTTGCCGACGCCGGACTGGAGCGGCAGGAGCGACCGGGGCAACCGGCCTCTCGATACCTCATGCTCCAGAAATTCGAGCAGGTGGCCCGCGATCGCCAGGTCGTCGGCTCCGGGCGGCGTGAAGCCGGCGTTGCGGTCCGGACGATTCGTTTCGACGATGGCGACGATCTTGTCGGGGTCACAACGGAAACAGGCCTCGCCGATGCGGTCGCCCGGATGGATCAGGGGGATCGGGATCCGGTTCGGCGGCAAGGCGGCGCCATAATAGATGTCGTGCATGCCCAGAAGGTGCGGGCTCTGCCAGTGGTTGACCTCGAGGATCACCTGACTGGCCCTGTCCAGCCAGGTCTTGTTGTTGCCGACCGAAGAAGCCGGGATCAATCCACCGTCCTCCTGAATACCGGTCACCTGAATGATCGCGGTGTCGAGCGGCCCGAGAATGCCCTGCCAGGCGGCGGGCGCCACCTGGCTAAGGTGCATGTCGAAATACTCCATCTGGCCGCGGTTGATCTTGTCGCGACAGGTGGGGTCCGAGTTGTAGGGCAGCCGGAACTCGATTCCGTCCGCCTTTGCGAGGGCGCCGTCCAGTTCCGGGCCTGTTGACGCCCCCGTCCAGATCCGAAGTTTGAACGGCCGGCCAGCCGCGTGTTCGGCCTCGATCCGGGCCGCCAGCGCCAGCGGGACCGCCGTCGGATATCCCGACGCGGTGAAACCACTGAGACCCACCGTGGTGTTGGGAGCGATCAAGAGGGCCGCGTCCTCGGCGGACATGACCCTGGCCCTGTGGCCGATGCTGCCGATCCGGGATTTGCCCATGAGCCATTTCCAATTCGACGGACGGTCTTTCGCCCGGACCATCACGTTCGGGTCGTTCATTTCGGGGCCCCGCTTCCGTCGCCAGAACAGCGCGTTGTCGGAGTATTTGCATTGATCGGGATCAAGAAGCGCAGACGGCGAGGCAAGGCCGCCAGGACCTCGCATAGGAGCGCAAACCGGCCGAGGCCGTCCATCCGTAGCGACCCTTAGGGGCGCCCCCTTAGGGAGCGCTCCCGAATAACGCCTGGTCACTGCGCGCCGTACGCCTGCGTCATCGACATGAGGTTCGCCATGACGCCTTCCCTGCACGCCGCCGCCTTTACGCCGTTCGCCGGCGCGGAAGACTGGTCGGGGGCCGCCCGCCTCCTCTTTGGCCAGGGCGCGGAAATCTACGCCCAGGACGAGGGCGCGGATTTGATCTACCGGATCGTTCGCGGAGCCGTGCGGACGAGCCACCTGATGTCGGACGGCCGGCGCCAGATCGGCGACTTCTATTACGCCGGCGACATCGTCGGCGTTGAGATCGACGCGACGCACCGCTTCTCGGCGGAAGCGCTCGGCGATTGCGAGGTGCTCGCCATGCGCCGGTCCGGTTCGGCGGTCTACGGCACCGACCGCATCGACCGGATGATCTGGGCCGCCACGGCGACCGAGCTTCAACGGACGCAGTCGCACATGCTGCTGCTCGGCCGCGCCACGGCCTGCGAGAAGGTCGCGCGGTTCCTTCTGGATATCGCCGGGCGCTTCCGGGAAGAACTCGTCGCCCTCCCGATGAGCCGCCAGGATATGGCGGACTATCTCGGGCTGACGATCGAGACGATCTCCCGCATGCTGGGACGCCTGCAGGCCAACGGCATGGTCGAGTTCGTCGGCTCGCGGCGCTATCGCATTCGCCGTCCCGGCGCGCTGTCCGAACTCGCCGCCGCCTGATTGCACGGAAGCGCGGCCGCCATGCTAGGCTTGGACCGACGCCGCCGCCTGGCGCGGCCGGTAACCGAGGGCCCGGTGTATTTCCGTTCCGCGCTCATCCAGCCGCGTTTCCGCCGTCGAGGCTACTTCGCCGCCGTCGCGGGCGCGCTCATGGCTCTGGGAATCCGCCTGGCCTTTGGCCCGGCCCTCGGACACCAAACCTTTTTCATCTTGTATGTACCGGTCGTTCTGGTGGCCGCCACGCTGGGAGGGCGCGGCCCGGCGCTGCTGGCCACGGCTCTCTGCATCGCCGCGAGCGCGGTCGCGCTTCAGGGCTCGCTCTGGACGGAACCGACCAATCTGATCGAAACCATCGGCTTTGCGCTTTTGGGCCCTTTCATCGCCTTGGCGGGCGAACGCCTGTGGCGGCGAAGTCGTGAAGCCACGAGCCGCCAAGCGCATCTTCAGTCGATCCTCGAGACGGTGCCCGAGGCGATGATCGTGATCGACCCGGCCGGTATCATGCAATCCTTCAGCGCCGCCGCGGTCCGGCTCTTCGGCTGGCGGACGGAAGAGGCTATCGGCCGCAACGTCAGCATCCTGATGCCCGACCCCTACAGATCCGAGCATGACAGCTATCTCGAGCGGTACCGGACGACCAGCGAACGTCGTATAATCGGGATCGGCCGGATCGTGGTCGGCCAGCGGAAGGACGGCTCAACGTTTCCGATGGAACTGGCGATCGGCGAGGCCCGCGTGGAGGAAAGCCGCTTC
>JBBRFV010000222.1:0-4172 GCA_038241335.1 Caulobacterales bacterium
CAAGGGCGAGAAGCTGGTCCTGGTCACCGACCGCAAGGACGCCGACGTCGCCCGCCTGGCTGAATGGGCCCGCGAACACGGCGCCCCGGAGTTGGCGGTGCCCAAGAAGATCCTCCGCGTCGGCGAGGTGCCGGTGCTCGGCACGGGCAAGACCGACTACGTCGCCATCCAGAAGATGGTGGAGAGCGACAAGGTCGCCGCCTGATGATCGAAGCCGGGCGGTTGAAACCGGCACCGACTCTGTTTCAGTATGCTTCGTCTTCCTCAGGAGGGTTCCATGCTCGACCGGTACTCGAAATACCAGCCGCAGCTGCTCAGCGTGCTGCGCATCGTTTCAGGACTGCTGCTCCTTGAGCACGGCACGGCCAAGGTGCTGCACTTTCCCGTCGTTCAGGGCGTTCCCCCGCCCGGCCTGAACCTGGTGGGACTGTCCGGTCCGCTGGAGCTGATCTTCGGGGCTCTGCTGGCTATTGGCCTGTTCTCGCGGCCGGCCGCCTTCCTCGCCTCCGGCTTCTGCGCCATCGGCTACTGGATGGTGCACGCGGCCGGCGGCGCCTTCCCGATCGTCAACGGCGGGGAGACGATCGTCCTGTATTGTTTCGTCTTCCTGTATCTCTTCGTCGCCGGCGCCGGGCCTTGGTCCGTCGACGCCGCGATGAAGCGGAACGCCTGATCAGCCGATCCTGACGCCCGTCATCGAGATCGAACCGCCTTCGATGATGTCATTGAAGAAGCTCACGTCGTCGCCCGCCTCGCGCTGGGCGGCGACGTAGAGCAGCGGCAGATAGTGTTCGTCGGTCGGCACGCTCAGTTGGGCGTCCTCGGCCAGGCCGACCCAGTCGATCAGGGCCCCATCGTCGCCGCGCACGAACGCCGCCTTGACCGCCTCGTTGAAGCCCGTCGCCCAGGGATAGGCCTCGCCGCCCGACCGCTTCCAGGTGCGCAGATTGTGGACGAAGTCCCCCGAGCCGGCGACGACGATGCCCTCGTCTCTCAACAGCCGAAGTCGGCGCGCCATATCGAAATGGCCCTGCGCGTCGAGCCGGCGGTTCAGCGACAGCTGAACGATCGGCACATCGGCGTCCGGCCAGACGTGAGCCAGCACCGACCAGGTGCCGTGATCCAACCCCCATTGCGTCGTCTGCGCCGCCCCGGTCAGGGCCGAGACTCGCACGGCCAGATCGGGTGATCCCGGCGCGCGATACTGCATGGCGTGAAGCGCCTCCGGGAAGCCGCCGAAATCATGTATGGTTTCAAGTTGTTCCTGAGCCGTGACGGCGAGCCCATCCGTCTCCCAGTGGGCCGAGATCATCACCACGCCCTTCGGCTTGCCGACCTGGCGGCCGATATCGCGCCAGGTGTCCGCATAGACGCCGCCGAGGGCGTTCATGGGTGAGCCGTGGCCGAAGAAGATTGCGGGTTGGCGCATCGGGAGTCCTGGTCTTTATCTGTAACAGTGTTGGTGTTAATATGGTCGCGCCGCCCCTTTCATCAAGTCCGGCCTTCGCCCCGGATGGGGCAGACCCGGTCGTAGAAGGTCCGGTCCGCTGGAACGGCCCCGCCCCGGCTCAGCCGGAAGCGATGCTCGACCACCATGGCCTGTTGCTCGATGTTCAGGTCGGCCCAGTCGCAGTCGTCGAGCACGGGGTAGGCGTAGGAAGCCGGCCGGTCGCCGGCCCTCAGCTTGCCGAGGATCAGGCTGACGCCCTGTTGGGCCTGCCAGACGTGGACCAGTTCATGGATCAGGATCGCCTGCCGGCCGAGCGGTTCGACCGAGAGGTCCGACGCCAGCTGCCGGTGCGGCCAGACGATCCAGTCGCGCCCGAACCAGCGGCCCGCCGTGAACGCCCGGTCGAACGGCCAGGGCGACGGGATCAGCCGCACGTTGTCGAGACGCACAGCGTCCGCGAACGACTCCCGCGCCAGAGCCTTTTCGCCCTTGGTCAGCGCCCGGATCACGGCCCCGCATAGCTCCCCGTCGGGCTGACCCATTCCCAGTGCCAAGGCTCATAGACATAGGGCACGAAGCCGAAACGGCCAGCGTTGGCGACCAGCCAGCGGTAAGTCGCGCCCCGGCTCATGGCCAGCCGGCTGGGCGGCGAGGTGTTGTCGACCCCCAGGCCGACGATCTGGCCGACATAGAGATCAACCGCCGTGCCCGTGCGGTGCGGCGAGCAGACGGCGCGGCGCACGCCGTCGCAATTGCCCTGGGCGGCGCAGCGGGCGGCGTCGGCCTCGGGATCGCGGAAGCCGGAAAAGATCTGCAGCATTTCCGGATCAGCGGCGATCTCGGGAACCTCTGCCCGGGCTGCGGCGACCAGGCGGCGATAGGCGTCCAGCACGTCGCGGCGCAGCAGCCGGGTCAGGCGGTCAGCGTGCTCCTCCTCGGCGACCAGATAACCCAGCTGAAGCAGCGGCGGCGGATCGGGGCACGGCCCACCATTGACCCGCGCCATAACGAAGGGCCGGCGCTCCTGCCACACCCCGCGGAACACCTGGAAGGTGGCTTGGTCGAAGATGCCGGTGGCAGGCAGCTGGTGCGCGGCCTGGAACCGCGACAGGGCCTCGGCGAAACGCGGCGTGCCGGGAGCGCAGTCGATGCTCAGCTCCTTCTGGATCAACGGCAGATAGGTCTGCCAGCCCCATTCCGTCGCGCCGAACGGCGACCATTCCAGCGAATAGACCGAGATGGCGTTGGCGAAACCTGCTCCGCCCCAGGTCTGGACATCGGAATCGCAGACCGCCTGAACCCCGACCGGCGCCCGCGGGCGGCCCTGCGCCTGCGCCGCGCCGCCCGCGCCAAGGCACAGGGCGACCAGCATCAGGGCTGGAAGCCAGACGGAAAGCCGGGGCGGGATCGCGCGACGCCACATCGGGCGATGAGGCCCCAGGTCGCCCGTCTCCGCAAGGTCGTTCGCGGTCCGGGCGCTCGCGCGTCGGGCGCAAAGGCGGCATGGTGCCGGTTCGGCCGACTCGGGCCGGATCGCCGGACGCCCGCATGACCGACGCCGCCCGCTCGCCAACCCCCTCCCCCGCGTCCTCGGGACCCCCCCGCCGCAGCAACCGGGTGCTGGCCGCCTTCGCCGGGCCGTCGCTGCCGTTCGCGGCCCTCGGCCTGCCCCTGATCGTGCACCTGCCGACCTTCTTCGCGCGCAGCCTCGGCCTGCCCTTGGCCGCCATCACCGCCATCTTCTTCGTCGCCCGCATTCTCGACATCGGCGCCGACCCCTTCATCGGCATGTGGATCGACAAGACGCGCACCCGGATCGGCCGCTTCAAGCCGTGGATCATCGCCGGCGGCCTGATGCTGATGGTGGCGACCTGGCTGTGCTTCATGCCGCCGCCGGGCGCGACCCTGCCGCTGCTGGCCGCCTGCCTGGTCGGGATCTACGTCGCCTTCTCGGTCGTGGTGCTGGCCCAGACGTCGTGGGCGGCGGTGCTGTCGTCCAACTATAACGAGCGCAGCCGGGTCTATGGCTGGTGGCAGTTCGGAAACGTAGTCGGCATCCTGCTGGTCCTGCTGTTGCCGGTGATCGTGGCCGCGCGCGGCGGGACCGAGGCCCAGGGCGTCGCGGCCATGGGCGTCTTCATCGTCGTCCTGCTGCCGATCACCATCGCCATCGCCGTCAAATACGTGCCCGAGCCGCGCGTGGTCGGCGAATGCCATGCGACGCTGAAGGACTATTTCGCCTTCTTCAAACTAGCCTCGATCCGACGGCTGATGCTGACCGACCTGCTGTATGGACTGGCGCCCGGGATCACCGGGGCGCTGGCCCTGTTCTACTTCACCTCGGTCAAGGGCATGGACGGCGGCCAGGCCAACATCCTGATCTTCGCCTATTTCGCCGCTGGCCTGATCGGCTCGCCGCTGTGGAGCTGGGCGGCGCTGAGGCTGGGCAAGCACCGCGCCCTGGCGGTGGCGGGTCTGGTCTATGCGACGGCCTATATCGGCGTCTGGCTGGCGCCGGCCGGCGACTTCCCGCTGGCCATCGCCAGCATGCTGCTGGTCGGTCTGCCCTTCCCCGCCGGCCAGATCCTGATCCGCGCCATGATGGCCGACATCGGCGACGAGGAGCGGCTCGACAGCGGCGAGGACCGTTCGGCCATGCTGTTCGCCCTGATGACCCTGACCAATAAGCTGGGCACCGCCCTGTCGACCGTGGTGCTGTTGC
>JBBRFV010000223.1:0-4143 GCA_038241335.1 Caulobacterales bacterium
GCTGGTCGCTGGCCTGCTGCTGGCCGAGACGGAGTTTCGTCGCGAGGTCGAGGTGGCGATCGAGCCCTTCAAGGGGCTGCTGCTCGGGGTCTTCTTCGTCGGCGTGGGCCTGGGTCTCGATGTCGGGGCCATAGCCGCCGATCCGATCGGGGTGCTGGCCCTGGCTGCCGGGCTGACGGCGCTGAAGGCGGCGACCATCTTCGGCGCGGCGAGGCTGTGGGGCGTCAAGGCGCGGACGGCCATCGAGGCGGCGCTGTTGCTGGGGCCCGCGGGCGAGTTCGCCTTCGTCATCCTGGGGGCCGGGCTGGTCGAGGGGCTGGCGCCCAAGGCCTTCATCGACCAGGCCGTTCTCGCGGCCACCGTCAGCCTGTTCTCCATCCCGCTGATGGCCATGCTGGCGGCCCGACTGATCAAGCAGGTGGCGCCGGTGGCGCCGGACCTGCCGGTGGACGCCCTGACGCCCGCCCCGACCGAGGGCCAGGTGTTGATTGTCGGTTTTGGCCGGGTCGGACGGCTGGTCGGCGAGATGCTGACCGAACACGGCCAGGCCTTCCTGGCCGTGGACGCCAATCCCTCGACGGTGTCGATGGGCCGGGCCGAGGCTTCGAACGTGGTCTATGGCGACGCCGGGCGGGCGGAGATGCTGGAGCTGTGCGGGGTCCGGACGGCGAGGGCCGTGGTGGTGACCATGGACGCGCCGGGCAAGGTGGACGAGGTGGTCGCCGCCGTCCGCGCCGCACGGCCTGACGTGGCGCTGATCGCCCGCGCCCGGGACGACCGCCATGCCGTGCGTCTGTACCGGCTGGGCGTGACGGACGCGGTGCCGGAAACCACCGAGGCCAGCCTGCAGCTGGCCGAGAACACCCTAGTCGATATCGGCGTCCCCATGGGACTGGTGCTGGCGTCGATCCACGAGCGCCGCGACCGCTTCCGGGCCCTGTTCCAGGCCGCGATGCCGGATGGTCCGGGAAAGCGAAAACCCCGCGCGCTGCGGACCGCCACGCGGCGCTGACCCCGGTCAAAAGGTCGCGGCGTTAACCGCAGCGATAATGGCTCCGTTAATCCGGCTACCCCATTTTGGTCATCGTTGCATGATGATTGCCGCCCCTTCGCCCCAGAGGCGAACTCCCTCCCGTCCTGGCGCCCCGCGTCGACGGAAATTCCGCGCTCCGGCGTTCAGCATCCGGCGGACCCCAGAACCGCCGCCCAGTCGAGTACCCGTTTGATGCGAGATACCGCCCTGATTTCCCCGATGCCCGAAGACTCCGAGGCCCCGCGCCTGAACCGGCGTCAGGCCGCCAAGGTGCGGACCCGTCAGAAGGTTCTGGACGCCGCCCGCACCCTGTTCGCCGAGCGCGGGTACGAACCCGCCACCATCCGAGACATCGCCCGCGGCGCCGGTATGTCGACCGGCGCTGTGTTCGCCAATTTCCAGGACAAGGCCGAGCTGTTCGAAGCCGTCCTGTCGGGAGACATGGCCAAGCTGGCCGAAACGCTGAAGGCGGCCGCGGCCACCGACGGTTCGGTCAAGGCCCGACTGTTGGCCGCCCTGACCGCCGGCTATCACAACTCGCTGGAGCAGCTGCCGCTGGTCCAGGCGGTGATCGCCCGTTCGTGGTTCCAGCCGGTGGAGGCAGAGTTGCGCACCCGCGCTTCGATCAAGCCGCTGCTGTCCGTCATCACCGACACCTTGCAATCGGGCGTGGCCGGCGGTCAGATCAAACAGGACGCCGACGTGCGCCTGGTCAGCGAGCTGGTCTACGACGCCTATCTGTCGAACTACCGCCGTGCGGCCTACGACGGCTGGACGATTGAACAGATCACGGCCCGTATCGACAAGCAGATCGACGTCATCCTGGCCGGCGCCCTGAGCCGCCAGTAAGCGCTTCGCCGTTCGGGTTTCGAAATGGGCGGCCCGTTCGCGCGGGCCGCCTTTTTCTATGCGTCGACGGTGACCACCACCTTGCCCATGACCGAGCGGTCGGCCAGCGCCTTGATGGCCTCATGGGCGCGTTCCAGCGGGTAGGTGCGACTGACGCGCGGCCGGATCTTGCCGTCCTCCCACAGGCGGATCAGATCGGCCATATTGGCGGCGTGGGCGGCAGGATCGCGCATCACCGCCGCGCCCCAGAAGACTCCGATCACCGACACCGACTTCAACAGGGTCAGGTTCAGCGGCAGCGACGGAATACCCGCCGGGAAGCCGACCACCAGATAGCGGCCGTTCCAGTCCATGGCCCTGAGCGCCGGCTCGCAATAGTCGCCGCCGACGGCGTCATAGACGACGTCCGGCCCGTCGCGGCCCGATGCCAGCTTCAGCTCGCCCGACAACGCCTTCTGCGCCGCCTTGTCCATCGCGCCCGAAGGGTAGATCAGGCCATTGTCGGCCCCGGCCTCCAGCGCGAACTGGACCTTGTCGTTGGTCGAGGCGGCGGCGATGACATGGGCGCCCATGGCCTTGCCCAGCTCGACCGCGGCGACGCCCACCCCGCCCGCCGCGCCGAGCACCAGCAAGCTCTCGCCCGCCTTCAGCTGGGCCCGGTCCTTGAGCGCGTAATACGAGGTGCCGTAGGTCATCACCAACGCCGCAGCGGTCTCGAAATCCATGGGGTCGGGGATCTTCAGCACCGATTTCGCCGGCACGGCCAGCCGCTCGACCATCCCGCCCCAGCCTGGCACGGCGATGACCCGGTCGCCCTTGCGCAGACCGGTGACGCCCTCGCCGAGGGCCTCGACCACCCCGGCCACCTCCCCGCCCGGCGAGAACGGGCGCTGGGGCTTGAACTGGTATCTGTCCTCGATGATCAGGGTGTCGGGAAAGTTGACCCCGATGGCCTTCACCTCGATCACCACCTCCCCCTTCATCGGCCGCGGATCGATCACCTCCTCGACGACCAGGGTTTCGGGACCGCCGGGAGCCTTGGACAGAACAGCACGCATGATGGGAGGTCTTTCAGGGCGGCGCCCCGTGGCGCGCGCATCGGGTTGAGGCTAATCAGCGGCACGCCCGTTTGAAAGGGGCGATCAGGAGACGATCCGGCATGACGGCCCTCATCCTTCACGGCGGCGCGGGCGCGCGACGCGAGCGTAACTACGATCGCGAGGTTGTGCACATGCGCGGGGTGGTGGAGGCGATGAAGGCCCGGCTGGACGCAGGCGCCCCGGCGCTGGACGTGGCGGTCGAGACCACTGTGCTGATGGAAGACTCCGGCCTCTACGTCGCCGGGCGCGGCGCATCGCCCAATCTGGCCGGAGCCTATGAGCTGGACGCCAGCCTGATGGACGGCTCGACGCGCAAGGCCGGGGCCGTGGCGGCCCTCCAGGGATTCCGCAATCCCGTCGTGGCCGCCCGCGCCGTCATGGATCGCACGCCCCACGTCATGCTGGCCGGCGAGGGCGCAGCCCTGTTCGCCCTCGACCAGGGGCTGGAGATGATCGGCGACGAGGACGCCTGGTTCACGCAGGCGGGCCAGGGCGAGGACAATCATCCGCCGGGGACGCTGAGTCACGGCACGGTCGGCTGCTGTGTGCTGGACCGCGACGGCCGGCTGGCGGCGGCGACCTCGACGGCGGGCGTATTCGGCAAGATGCCCGGACGCGTCGGCGACACCCCCATTCCCGGCGCGGGATCGTGGGCCGACGAACATGTGGCGGTCTCGGCCACCGGCCAAGGCGAGTATTTCATCCGTGTCGCCGCCTGCGCCCAGTTGGGCTGGCGCGTCGCCGGCGGCGAGACGCTGGAGGCGGCGGCGCGCGCCGTCATCGACCAGATCGGCGCCATGGGCGGCGACGGCGGCCTGATCGCCCTGGATCGCGAGGGCCACATCACCCACCCGTTCAACAGCCAGGGCATGAAGCGGGCGTGGCTGACCCCCGACGGTGAGATCGGGGTCGAGGTGTTCGGGCGCTGAGCCCTTTCATTACCGTTCTGTAAGGTGCGCCCGGGGACGGCGCTGATAGGGTCGCCTCCGCCCGCCGACCGGGCCTTCGGAGCGTCTCCCCCATGATGATCCGTGTGTTCGCCGCCGCGGCCGTCTCGGCCCTCATGATGGGCCTGAGCGCCTGCGCCTCCACCGGCATGTCCCAGGATCAGGAGGCCGCCCGGATCGCGGATGCCGCGGCCACCGACCTCGCCGCGGCCGC
>JBBRFV010000224.1:0-4140 GCA_038241335.1 Caulobacterales bacterium
GTCGGGGCGGCCGCGGCGGCGGTTCCCGTGGCGGGCGCCTGATAGGGGCGCGGGCCGGACGCCTCCGGCGGCGTAGCCGTCGCGGCGGCGCGGGGGGCGGCCGGCCGGGCCGGCCCGCGGCGCGCGGCCGGGCGGGCGGCAGGACGAGTCGCCGGACGGCTGACCGCCGGGGTCGCGACAGGCGGTGCAGCGACGGCCGGGGCCGAGACCTGGGTCGGCGCAGGCGCCGGCGCGGTCGTCGGCGCGGTGCTTGTCGGGGCGGCGGCGGCAGGCGGCGTCGCGACAGCGGCGGTCCGGGCCGGAACCAGCGGGGCCGAGGCGGCCGCGGCGCGGGCGGCCAGTTGCTGCTGGGCCTCAAAGCGACGCGCCAGCTTCTCGGTCAGCTCGCGAGCAGCCGACGGGTCCATCTGGGCCATAACGGCGGCCAGCGAGCGGGGCCGCATGGCGGCGGCGACCGGCAGGCGGACATCGTCGCTGAGGGTGGCGAAGACCCGGGCGGCCTCCTTGGGACGCATCGCAGTATAAACCTGGACCATCCGGTCGATCTCGGCCTTCTCGCGATCGTCGACCTGTCCCAGCAGGACGGCGACCTCGGCCTTGATGCGGGCCAGCTCTGTGACCTTGGCGTCCAGCTTCTGCTCGGCGGTGGCCATCAGGGGAAGCATGGTGGCCATGTCGGCGTCGCGGGCGTCGAGCTGGGTCCGGCGGGTCTGCAGCGACTGAAGCACGCGCAGCTCGGCCGGAGAGACGCCCGCCTGCTGGGCCAGCTGTTCCGGGCTCAGGGCGCAGACAGCTGCGACCGGCTTTACGGCGGATGCGGCGGGAACCGCTTCCTCGGCCCAGGCCTTGGCCCCGTCGAACAGGCCCGGCGCGATGCCGATGGCGCGGACGGCGACGACCCCGCCGATGGCGATGGCGATCAGGGGCAACAGACGGGGCAGCTTGCTCATGTCGGACTACTCGAAGGGGTCAGGCGGCGAAGAGGTCTTCGTCGAGACTGCGCCGGGCGCGGTTGAGGCTTTGCTTCCCAGACTGGTTAGCGGTCAGGGCTCCAAGGATGGCGGCGATTTCGCCGCTGGGCTGGCGAGTTGGCGCGGCCATGCCCTGGATGCGCTCGGCAAGGGCTGCCATGCGGCGCGCGCGGTCGTCGTTGTCGTGGGCAGCGACGGCGGCGAGGACCGGCGCTGGACGCGGCGCGACGGGCGGCGTCACAACGGATGCGACGGCGCGCGATTCCGGGGCGCGGGCGATCAGAGCCTCCAGCTGGGCCTTGACCTCGCGAGCCTTGATGATGCGGTCGTGCAGGAGGTCGGTCTCCTGACCGGAGGCGCGCAGCGAGGCGAGCGCGGATTCGGCGCGGCCAGCGGCGGTGTTCAGTTCGGTGACGGCCGAGGCGAAGGCCAATTGGCCTGCGCGCAGAGCGGTCAGTTTTCGCTCGAGCCGGACGCCGTAGGCCAGCGCGAGCGCCAGCAGCAGCATCAGGACGCCGTCCAGGATCATGCCGACCATCAACGTTTCCCCTTCATAAGGCTGGAGGCTGCCTCGATGTTGATCGGGGCCTCGATGCGGACGGCGATGTTCTGGCCCTTGCGGCCCATCCTGCCCGTGGTGACCGGAATGGTCCCGCAGCGGACGGAGATGTCGCTGTCGGGCGTGGCGTTCAGCATCAGGGTGTCGCCGACCTTGAAAGCGAGCACCTTGGACAGCGGCATCTGCTGCTCGTCCAGCACGGCGCGGACCTCCGTCTCTGTGGTCCAGAGCTCGGTAGCCAGGTGGCCTTCCCAGATATTGTCGCGGCCGAATTTCTCACCCATGAACTGCTGCAGCAGCATCTTACGGATCGGCTCGAGGGTGGCGTAGGGCAGCAGCAGCTCGATGCGGCCGCCGCGGTCCTCCATGTCGATGCGCAGCTTGACCAGGATGGCGGCGTTGGCCGGACGGGCTATGGCGGCGAAGCGCGGGTTGGTCTCGAGCCGGTCGAGGTTGAAGTGGACGGGGGTCAGGGGCTCGAAGGCGGCGCGGGCATCGGCGAGGACGACCTCGACCATCCGCTGAACCAGCACCCGCTCGATGGTGGTGTAGGGCCGGCCTTCGATGCGCAGGGCCGCAGTGCCGCGACGGCCGCCCAGCAGCACGTCGACGATCGAATAGATCAGGTTGGAGTCGACCGTCAGCAGGCCGTAGTTGTCCAGTTCCTCGGCCCGGAAAACCGCCAGGATGGCCGGCAGCGGGATGGAGTTCAGATAGTCGCCGAAACGAATCGACGAGATGTTGTCGAGGCTGACCTCGACGTTGTCGGAAGTGAAATTGCGAAGGCTGGTCGTCATCAACCGCACCAGGCGGTCGAAGACGATCTCGAGCATCGGCAGACGCTCGTAACTGACGAGCGCGGAGTTGATGATCGCCCGGATGCCCGAACGTTCGGATCCGTCGTCATCGCCGAGATCGAAGCCCAGCAGGCTGTCGATCTCCTCCTGGTTCAGGACCCGCTCGGACAGGGCGGAAGGTTCGGCTGCGCCGCTCGCGAGGGGATCGGTCTCGTCGAAGGTGTCGGCCGGGTCAGCGAAGGCCGCGTCGGTCATCTACTGCACCAGCATTTCTTCGATCAGCACGGCGTCGACCTTGCCGGGGGCGGCGATCAGATTGACGCGGCGCAGGATTTCCGACCGCAGCTGGAAGGTGCCGCCTGAACCGGCGAGTTCCTCTGGATGCAGTTCGCGCAGGAAGCCCTGGAACATGTCCTGCATGCGCGGCGACTGCTCCTGCAGGGAGGCGGCGAGATCGGCGTCCTTCATCTCGAGTGTCAGCTTCAGCTTCAGGTAGGTCGGCCGGCCGTCAGTGGACTGAATGTTCACCACCATGTCGGGCAGGGTGTAGAAGGTGACGCCGTCCGGACCTTCGGCGATCACGCCCAGCGAGGGGTCGGCCGGCGCGCCTTCGGCGCCGCCATGACCGCCCTTCTTCTCGTCCTTCTTCTCGTGACCGCCCTTCTTGTCGCCGTGGCCCGCTTCCTCGGCCGCCGCCGGCTTGGGCTGAAGCAGGAAGAAGGCCGCGCCGCCGCCTCCGCCCAGCACCAGGAGCGCGACGGGAATGATGATGAAGAGCAGCGGGAGTTTCTTCTTCTTGGGCGCGTCCTCACCGCCCTCGCCTTCGGTCGGATGACCGTGGGCGACAGCCAGAGCGGTCGCCTCGTCGCCTTCCGGCGCGACCTTCTTCTTGCCGAACTTGAACATGTGCGGACGCCCCGAGAATCTCAGCCTCCATTCGACCGGTTTTTGGTTAACGAGGCGCTAAGAACCGGCAAATCCTGCCGGGCTCCGGAGCTTTGAAACCGGTCGAAAAGCCCGTCGCGACTGGATTAACCCTGTTGGCACGGTCGTTGCGTGGTGGAGACCCGAAAGGAGCTTGCCCATGGAAAACGCCGCCTACGTCGGACTGTCCCGCCAGATGACCCTGCGTCGCGAGCTCGACGTTGTGGCCAACAACATCGCCAACGCCGACACGTCAGGCTTCAAGGTCGAGCAGCTGCTGGTCGGCACCGAGGTCGGCGAGCGGGCCCGCAACGCCTTCGTCAAGCCGGGCGTCAGCTTCGCCCTGGATAACGGCGTCGGCCGCGACTATGGCCAGGGCGCGCTGAACCAGACTGGCCGCAACCTGGACTTCGCCATCGAAGGCGAAGGCGCTTTCTTCAAGCTCCAGGACGGCGCCGCGGAGGCCTATACCCGTGACGGCGCCTTCACCCTCGACCCGGAAGGCAAGCTGACCACCCAGGGCGGCTTGCCGGTTCTGGGCGACAGCGGCCCCATCATCCTGGACACGGCCAAGGGCGAGCCCTCCGTCGGCGCCGACGGCACCATCACCCAGGCCGGCCAGACCGTGGGGCGGCTCTCGGTGGTCCGCTTCGACGCCCTGGCCGCGCTCGAAAAGGGCGGCGACGGCCTGTATCGCAACGCCTCCAACGCCACAGCCGTCGACGCGGCGGATGCCCGCATCAAGCAGGGGATGCTGGAAGCCTCCAACGTCAATCCGATCGTCGAGATCACCAACCTCATCGAGATCCAGCGTGCTTACGAAAGCATCAGCCGGATGATCGAACAGACCAACGACCTGTCACGCCGCTCGGTCGAGCGGCTGGGCCGG
>JBBRFV010000225.1:0-4115 GCA_038241335.1 Caulobacterales bacterium
CCGTGAGCCGCGCGGCCCGGACCCCGCCGGAACCGGCGCCGATGACGAAGAGGTCGTAGTCGTAGGTGTCAGGCATGGTCTGCTTTCGGACCCGCGGAGGTTACGGAGTTAGGAGCTCAACCCCGTCATCGCCACCGATGATCGCCTCGTCGGCCAGGTCGAGGAACAGGCCGTGCTCGACCACGCCGGTGATCAGCTTCAGGTCGTCGGCCAGCCGCACCGGGTCGTGGATGGCGTCGCAGCGGACGTCATAGATCAGATTGCCGCCGTCGGTGCGGACAAGACCTCGCTCGGCGCCGCGCACCCGCGCGGGCATGGCGATGTCGTGGTCGGTCAGAACGTCGGCGATGCGGTTGGCGGTGGTCTTGTGGCCGAAGGCGACCACCTCGATCGGCAGGGCGAAGACGCCCAGCGTCGCCACCACCTTGGCCTTGTCGGCGATAACGATGCAGCGGGCCGAGGCCTCCCACACCAGCTTCTCGCGTAGCAGGGCCGCGCCGCCGCCCTTGATCAGCGCCAGCCCCGGACCGACCTCGTCGGCCCCGTCGATGGTCAGGTCGATGCGCGGCGTGTCGTCGAGGGTGGAGAGCGTCAGACCCAGTTCGCGCGCCAGTTCGGCAGTGGCCTCCGAGGTCGGCACGCAGCGCAGGCCGGTCAGGTTGCGCGTCGCCAGCGCCTTGACGAACCAGGCTGCGGTGGAGCCGGTGCCGAGGCCGACGACCATGCCGGGCTCAACCCGGAGGGCGGCGGCTTCACCGGCGAGGCGTTTCTGGTCGTCCTCGCTCATTTACGGGCCGCCTTCTTCGCCCGCATCGTGTCCATGAACCGCGTGGCCCAGCCGGTCTTCGTGGTTTGCTCGCCCCGGCCCAGCGCCAGATCGCCGGGCGCGACATCCCGGGTGATCACCGAGCCGGAGCCGATCATAGCGCCCGCCCCGATGGTCACCGGAGCCACCAGGGCGCTGTTCGAGCCCACGAAGGCGCCTTCACCCACCGTTGTACGATGTTTGAAGAACCCGTCGTAATTGCAGAAGATCGTACCCGCTCCGATGTTGGCCTTGGCCCCCACGTCGCCGTCTCCGAGATAGGCCAGATGATTGGCCTTGGCGCCCTTGCCGAGGGTGACGTTCTTGACCTCGACGAAGTTGCCGACCTTCACATCCTCGCCCAGCACGGCCCCCGGACGCAGGCGCGCATAGGGCCCGACCTCGGCGCCAAGGGCGACCGTCGCGCCCTCGATGTGGCTGAAGCTGCGGACGCGGGCGCCGGATGCGATGCGCGCGCCGGGGCCGAACACGACATAGGGCTCAATGGTCGTGCCGCCGCCGACCTGGGTGTCATAGGCGAAATGCACCGTCTCCGGGGCCGGCATGGTCACGCCGGCGGCCAGAAAAGCCTCGCGCTGGACCTTTTGGAACAGGGCCTCGGCCACGGCCAGTTCGGCCTGGGCGTTGACGCCCATGACGGCGTCCTCGCCGGCGAACACCACCCGGGTCGGCGCGCCGCGCTTGCGGGCCAATTCGACTAAGTCGGTCAGATAGTATTCGCCCTTGGCGTTCTCGTTCGTCACCTGCGCCAGCAGTTCGAACAAAAGACCCACCGGCGCGGCCATGACGCCCGAGTTGCAGGCGGTCAGTGCCAGCACCTCGGTCGACGCCTCCCTGGCCTCGATGATGGCGGACAGGCTGTCGCCGTCCATGACCAGACGGCCGTAGGCGCCGGGATCGCGGGCCTCGAAGCCGATGACGCGGACGCCGTCGTCATGGGCGAAGACCGGCTCGATGTCGGCGGCGCGCAGCAGGGGCACGTCGCCATAGGTGATGACCACCTGACCGACGAAATCACCCAGCACCTGTTCCGCAGCGCGGACGGCGTGGCCGGTGCCGGACGGCGGGTCCTGCACGGCGATGGCGTCCTCGCCCAGCCGCCTGACCACATGGGCGCGGACCTCGGGGGAGTGGGCGCCCACCACCACCACGATCCGCTCGCAGCCCAGGGCCTCGGCGGCGTCGATAGCGTGGTCCAGCATGGCCCGGCCACCGACAGGATGCAGGACCTTGGGCAGGGCGGATTTCATCCGCGTGCCCTGGCCGGCGGCGAGGATGATGGCGGCCCTGGGTTCGCGGGAATGGGGTTCTCGATGGCTGGTCATGAATCGGTCCGGCGGCTAGTCGTCCTCCGTGGTCTAGCCCATCGGCGCGGCCGGCGGGAGATACGGGTGACCGAACGCGACCTCGACGGCTGGACCATCGCCTTCGACCTGGACGGGACGCTGGTCGAGACGGCGCCGGACCTGATCGGAACGCTGAACCGGCTGCTGGCCCAGCACGACCTGCCGGCGTTGCCGCTGGACTCGGCGCGCCATCTGATCGGCCGCGGGGCCGTCGCCCTGCTGAAGCGGGGATTCGAGGCGGCGGGGGCGGATTGGGACGAGACCGCCTCCCCGGCCCTGCTTCAGGCCTTCCTCGCCGACTATCTGCTGCATATCGCCGACAGGAGCACGGCCTATCCCGGCGCGGTCGAGGCGCTGGACGTTCTGGCGGCGCGCGGCGCGATCCTGTGCGTGGCGACCAACAAACCGACAGACCTGGCGGCGGCCCTGTTCGACGCCATCGGTCTGTCCGACCGGTTCGCGGTCATCTGCGGGCCGCAGTCCGTGTCCGCGCGGAAGCCCGACGCCGCCCACATCCGCGAGACGGTCCTCAAGGCAGGCGGCGACCCGGCGCGCGCGATCATGGTGGGCGACAGCATCACCGATCTGGACGCCGCCCGCGCCACCGGGGTCCCCTGCATCCTCACCACCTTCGGCTATACCGACATCCCCGCCGCCGAACTGGCCCCCGACGCCGTCATCGCTCATTTCGACGAGCTGCCGACCGTGATCGGCCGCCTGACCGCGGCCACGGGAACGATCTGACGTCTTGCCAGCCTTGGGCGGCCGGGCTATGTCGCCGCCTCCCCGTCCGACGGGGCCCGATTGATGGATGCGTAGCTCAGCGGGAGAGCACCTCGTTCACACCGAGGGGGTCACAGGTTCAATCCCTGTCGCATCCACCATTTTTTCCGTTTTAAAACAGCAATTTACCGGACAAGAACCATCCGACTACGGAGAGATTTCTGTGATACTCTGCGTTAATGGGGCGGTAGTGGGGCAGTCGATGCGTAAGATCCTTGCGCGAGACGTGCCAACACCCCCTGAAATGCGTTGATGCGGGCCATTTTCGGGCCTGATTCGACCTCACCGCCGCGTCGGCATTTTGCGGGGCGTTTCATCGGGTCAGGTCTCACCTGTCCGGATCCATCGCGATCGCTCAGTTGAAGGAAACCCGATGGCGTCTATTCCGGACCATCCCAACGACGCTGGAACCTGGGCGCGCCTGGAAGGCCGCGAGAGGTTGGCCCTCTGGCGCCGCGAGCGTCAGGAGCTGGCTCCGGTGACGATGTACTATTTGGTCGCACCGCCCCGTCAGAGCGAAATCCTTTACGACGAGGCCAAGGCTCGCGCTCGCTTCAACGAACTTGCTGGGGTCTCCGACGCGGACGAGGTCATACCGTAGGGGACGCCACACCGCTGGGTGCCTCGCGCCACGCTCGTCAATCAGCTCCACCCAATGGTGGCCCTGGAACGGACGGTCTCAACTGCCGAAACGGGTGGTTAGCGGACGTTCGCAGGCCTCAATGAAAGGCAGAGCCCTTGCCGATACGCCTTTCGTCATCGGTAGCTATCTTCACATCACGATTGACGCGCGGTCTGATGATCTGACTCACATTTTTCCATGGCTTGGTTCATCGCGGCGAACAGGCTCTCGGCAGTTATCGGCTTGGCGAGGTGAACGTCGGCACCCGCAGCCCGGGTAGCATCGACATGTTCCCGCATAGCATTGGCTGTCATCATCACGATTGGAATGTCCCGACAGGGTGATGACGGCCCCCGGATCACCTGCACGGCTTTGAGGCCGTCCATGACCGGCATCTGCATATCCATGAGGATGATGTCGAAGGTCGAGGCGAACGCAGCGTCTACGGCCTCTTGACCATCGACCACGCTGACGACCTCGGCCACGCCGGCTAACATGAGCTCGGCCACCTTGCGGTTTGTGGGATGATCATCGGCGA
>JBBRFV010000226.1:0-4069 GCA_038241335.1 Caulobacterales bacterium
GACCACCGTCCTGGTCGGCCCCCACGCTGCGGCCTCTACCGCCACCTTCGTCGACTATAGGACCGAGAAACTCGCGCCCTTCCTGGCGCACGCCCAACTGAACGAGGCGGCCTGATGCACGACGACCTTCGCCACGTGATCGAGACCGCCTGGGCGGATCGCGACGCGGTCACCCACGACACCAAGGGCCCGGTGCGCGAAGCGGTGCTGGAGACCCTCGAGCGCCTGGATGCGGGGAGGCTGCGGGTCGCCTCCCGCGAGCCCGACGGAACCTGGATCACCCATCAGTGGGCCAAGCAGGCGATCCTGCTGTTCTTCCGCCTGACCCCCAACACCCTCGTGGACGCCGACGCGCCGGGTCCCTGGTGGGACAAGGTCCCGTTGAAGTTCACCGGCTGGGACGCCGCCCGGTTCGAGGCCGCGGGCTTCCGCGCCGTGCCGGGCTCCATCGTGCGGCGCGGGGCCTTCATCGCCAAGAACGCCATCCTGATGCCCAGCTTCGTGAACATCGGGGCCTATGTGGACGAGGGGTCCATGGTCGACGCCTGGGCCACGGTCGGCTCCTGCGCCCAGATCGGCAGGAACGTGCACCTCTCCGGCGGGGCCGGCATCGGCGGCGTGCTCGAGCCGCTGCAGGCCAACCCGACGATCATCGAGGACGGCTGCTTCATCGGCGCCCGCGCGGAGGTCGCCGAGGGCGTCATCGTCCGCGAAGGCGCCGTGCTGGCCATGGGCGTCTATCTGTCAGGTTCGACCAAGATCATCGACCGCGCCACCGGCGAGGTCTTCCGCGGCGAGGTGCCGGCCTACAGCGTCGTGGTGCCCGGCAGCCTGCCCGACCCCAAGGGCGGCCCGTCGCTCTACTGCGCCGTCATCGTCAAGCGGGTGGACGCCCAGACGCGGGCGAAGACCGGTGTCAACGAACTGCTGCGGGACTGACGGCGTTCGGAGGCGGCAGGGGTGCGGGCGCGGGCTCTCGCAGGGCGACCTCCACGCGGTGGCCGGTCACATTGTACGAAAAATCCAACTGATCACGCTGCGAGGCCATTCGGAGTTCCTGCAACAGACGCGCCCTCTGATTGTAGAACAGCCGGCGCGCTTCGAGAGCCGCGATCTTTCCCTGGATCCAGCGTGCGGTGTCGCCCGGGTCATAGCTGGCCGACACTACCCTGCCTCCTTGTTTCACTGCGGGAACGGGCAAGGCGGACAGCCTGGCCTCCACGGCGGGCACGACAGCGAACGCCGGCATCAACGCCGGGGCATCGGGCATGGCGATGGGGGTCAGGCTGAAACCCATCCCGTTCAAAGCGTTCTGAACCTTCAGAGTGTCGAGGGCGGCTTGGGTGTTTTCGCCCGAAACAAGCGTGTCCAGACGGCGCAAGGGCGTTGATACCAGCAAAGTGAGGGCTTCGGAGGGAGATGTCCTTAGCTGGTAGTCCCGCTCGGTCAGATTATGATGCAGCTGCAGCAGGTCTGCGGCGAACGCACGCGGCCATTGATCCTTCCATGCGTTGGCGTGAGCCTTGAGAACATCACCCTGGGCCGCGCCGGTCTGCATCAGACGACACCGTTGCCCTAGGTCGACAAGCACTGGAAGCAGCCCGGTTCTGTGATCGCCCTCGGCCCATCCGGAAACGACGCCGATCCGGCTGTTTATCTCTTCGCACTCGTGTTGGACTGTACCATCTGGCCCACCGGCCAAGCCATTGAGCAGGGTTATGCGGCTATCCAGAAGGGCATAGCGATCTGTGACGAGATCGGTCCCGATCCGGCCGGCGAAATACAGGTCGCGTGTGGGTTCGTTGGCGTTGAATTCCACCAGCAGCACCGGGAGCAAGGCGCTGTAACCCCAATAGTTCTGCGTCATGGCGCCTGCCGGCCCGCTCAGGGCATAGCCGAGGGTGCCCAACGCGGTGAATCCGGAACCGGTATCGATCATGGCCTGCTGGCGGCCTGCGCGCGACGTGTAGAAGTCGGCGAGCGCGTGAGCGTACTGCCGCACGTCGGCATAACCCGGCGTGGCGGCATCGAACCGCTGATGCTCCAGTCCGGCCACTACGCAGGTTCGCTGATTGAGGCGCCCTTGAAGGGTGAGTTGCGGCTGCGTGGTCGTATCCGTGCATCGCGCCAACGGTTCCGGATCGTTCTCAACACCCGCATTCGCGCTGACTGGCCCCACAAGTACGGTCGCCAATATCACGCTGATTAATAGCGCCCGCTCGTCGCGTCTCATTCCCATCCCCTCGAAACGCTAGACATATCGCCGATTTATGAGCTCCGCAACTTGCGGTTATTTACGCGGGGGGGGCGCCCGCAGCCGCGCTTTGCTCCCGGACCCGCCATGGTCTAGGCAGGACGGAGAGACGCAACAAAGGGCGGAGTTGATGCGGGTACTGGTTCTTGGCGGCGACGGCTTCTGCGGCTGGCCCACGGCGCTGCATCTGTCGGCACGCGGCTGGGACGTCTGCGTCATCGACAATCTGAGCCGACGCAACATCGACAACGAGCTGGAGGTCCAGTCTCTGACGCCGATCCGCACCATGGGCGAGCGCATCGCCGCGTGGAAAGAGCTCTCCGGCCAGGACATCGGCTTCGTCAACATGACGGTCGGCAAGGAGTTCGACCGCCTCGTCGCCCTGATCAGGGACTTCAAGCCCGACAGCGTCGTCCACTTCGCGGAACAGCGCGCCGCGCCCTATTCGATGAAGTCGGCGCGGCATAAATTGTACACCGTCGACAACAACATCAACGCCACCAACCATCTGCTGGCTGCGATCGTCGAGAGCGGGCTGGACGTACACCTGACGCACCTCGGAACCATGGGGGTGTACGGCTACACCACCGCCGGCCTGCGCATTCCGGAAGGCTATCTGAAGGTCACGGTCGATACCGAATTCGGCCCGGCCGAGCAGGAGATCCTGTTCCCGCCGAACCCCGGCTCGATCTACCACATGACCAAGACGCAGGACGCCCTGCTGTTCCAGTTCTACGCCAAGAACGACGGGGTCCGGATCACCGACCTGCACCAGGGCATCGTCTGGGGGGCCCAGACCGAGGAGACCCGCAAGGACGAGCGGCTGATCAACCGCTTCGACTACGACGGCGACTACGGCACGGTTCTGAACCGGTTTCTGATGCAGGCGGCGGTGGGCTATCCGCTGACGGTGCACGGTACGGGCGGGCAAACGCGGGCGTTCATTCACATCCAGGATACGGTGCGTTGCGTCGAACTGGCGCTGAAGAATCCGCCGAAATCGGGCGACCGGGTCAAGATCCTGAACCAGATGACCGAGAGCCACCGGGTCCGCGACCTGGCCGTCATGATCGCCGGGATGACGGGCGCCGAGATCCACAACGTACCCAATCCTCGCCAGGAGGCGGACGAGAACGAGCTGATCGTCGCCAATGACCAGTTCCGCGAACTGGGGCTGAAGCCGATCACCCTGGCCGAGGGGCTGATGCAGGACGTCACAGGGATCGCGCGCCACTACGCCGACCGAGCGGACCTGACCAAGGTGCCCTGCGTGTCCAGCTGGAACGGCAAACGGGCCGAAGCGCTCAAGGATGAGGCCACCGTCGCGTCCCCGCCGGCCCCCGCCCCCCACATCCGCTCCGCCTAGGATTCTGATGCCCGAAGTCGTCCCGTCTGTCTCGCTGCTGGTGTTCGGCGGCGGCTGGCTGGGACAGGCGGCGGCCCTTGAGGCGATCCGACGTGGCGGACAGGCGACCGCCACCTCCCGCGACGCCGACCCCCGCGCGGCCATGCTCGCCGACGGTATCATCGCCCTCGATCCGGCCGACGCTGCGGCCGTGGCCGAAGCCGTCGGCCGGGCCTCGGCCATCCTCGTCACCGCCCCGCCGCAGGCCGACGGCTGTCCCGGCCTCAAGGCGCTGGTCCCCGCCCTGTCGGCCTCGGGCGCCTGGCCTGACTGGATCGGCTACGTCTCCTCGACCGCCGTCTACGGCGACCGCGACGGCGGCTGGGCTTTGGAGGACGACCCGTTGAATGCCGCGACGCTGGAGGGCGCGCGCCGGGTCCGGGCCGAGCGCGACTGGCTGGACGCGGGAC
>JBBRFV010000227.1:0-4022 GCA_038241335.1 Caulobacterales bacterium
ATAGAAGTCACCACATCCAAGGAGTTTTAAAAAATGCGCACTCTTCTTCTCGCTTCCGCCGCTCTTACTGTGATCGCCGCCCCGGCGATGGCCCAGAGCGTTTCCTCGCCGCAGTATTACGGCACCCTGGGTTATACCCAACTCAAGAGCGACGGCTCCGATCTGGGCGCCGTCACGGGCCGGGTCGGCGCCCGGCTGCATCGCAATTTCGGTGTCGAAGCCGAGGGTTCGATCGGCGTCAATGACGACGATTTCACCGCCGGCGCCGTGACCGGGACCGTCGAAGAGAAGTTCGACGTAGCCGCCTATGGCGTCGCCACCCTGCCGGTGACCGATCGCTTCGACGTGTTCGGCCGCGTCGGCTACGGCACGACCCGCCTCAGGGCCGAGGCCGCTGGCGTGTCGCAGAGCGACTCGACCGAGAGCGTCAACTATGGCGTCGGCGCCAACTACTACCTCGACGGTCAGAACGGCGTCCGCGCCGACTACACCCGTCGCGAGTTCCGCGGCAGCGGCAACGGCAATGCCGACACCTACGGCCTGAGCTACGTTCGCCGCTTCTAGGACCAGTCCCGGAAACGACGAAGGCGCGCTCCCTCGCGGGGGCGCGCCTTTCGTTTGTCTCCCATGGATGGAGTCAGGCGACCCCGGGCTGCAACGCCCAGCGCATCGATCCTTCACCGAACGGCTTGAAGAACAGGTCGCGGTAGTGCTCGAACACCTCGACGATGCGGGCGGCGAGATCCTGGGCGACGGCTTCGCCCCGCTGTCGTCTCATGGCCACCACGCACTGGACCACGTCCCTCTGATGAGCCGATCCGCCCATGCGTTTGAGCACCGCGGCGATGTCCTGCGCCAGCGGGTCGATCTTGGGGGCCCAGGGGCCGCTCATCGACTTGGGTTTGTTGTGAGCCATCGGGTCCGCCTCCCTGTTCTCTACAGCTGGCGAACGGTTCGCAAATACAGGCGACGGATGCAAGCGTGACCGCGAATTCGTGATCGAAGCGAGTGATGGCGCGTGTCCGCCGCCATGCTGGTGCCACCGGCTACGCCGCCCGCTTCCTGACAAACACCGTGCCGGCCGAGTAGCCGGCCCCGAAGCTGCAGATCAGGCCCACCTCACCCGGGTCGAAGCCGTCGTGACGGAGGTGGAAGGCGATGATCGAGCCGGCCGAGGAGGTGTTGGCGTAGGTGTCGAGGATGATGACGTTCTCCTCGGGCGTGGGTTCGCGCCCCAGCACCTTGCGGCCTATGAACTGGTTCATGTTGATGTTGGCCTGATGCAGCCACAGCCGCTTGAGCGCGTGTGGGTCGAGACCCAGTTCGGCGGCGTGGTCGACGATCATCTCGGACACCATGGGCACCACGTCCTTGAACACCTTGCGGCCCTGCTGGACGAACAGCTTGTCCGTTTGGCCTGTCGCTTCGCGGCGTGAGGCCGGAGCGGCGAGGGCCTCGGCCGTTTCGGCGGCGCGGTTCAGGAAGCCGAAATTGTTGCGGATGTTGTTGGAGAAACTGGTCTTCAGCCGCGTGCCCAGTATCTCCCAGCCGCCCGGCGCGGCCTGATCCCCGGCCTCTATGATCACGGCGGTGGCGACGTCGCCGAAGATGAAGTGGCTGTCCCGGTCGGTGAAGTTCAGGTGGGCGGAGCAGACCTCGGGATTGACCATCAGCACGGCCTTGACCGAGCCCGAGGCGATGAAGTCGGCCGCCGTCTTGATGCCGAAGGTGGCCGAGGAGCAGGCGACGTTCATGTCGAAGGCGAAGCCCTCTACGCCGAGGGCCTGCTGCACCTCGACCGCCAGGGCCGGGTAGGGGCGGGGCATGTTGGAGGCGGCGCACAGGACGGCGCCGATCTCGCTGACCGGCTTGCCCCAGGCGGCGATGGCCTGGCGGGCGGCGGCGACGGCCATCTCGGCCATGATAGACAGCTCGTCATTGGACCGCTCGGGGATGTGCGGGGCCATTCGGGCGGGGTCGAGGATACCGGCCTTGTCGAGGACGAAGCGGCTCTTGATGCCCGAGGCCTTCTCGATGAACTCGACCGAAGAGGGCGTCAGGGCAGCGACGTCACCCTCTGCGATCTCGGCCGCGTGGTCGGCGTTGAAGCGCTCGGCCCAAATATTGTAGGCGGCCACCAGTTCGGCGTTGGAGATGGCCTGCTCCGGGGTGAACAGACCGGTGGCGGCGATGACGGCGTTGGGCACTGATGTCTTTCCCTATCGCTCTGCGCGCGGCGCCGCCCTGGTTGGGGTAGGCGGTCCGTTCTCTTTACGAACGGCCTGAATAGGCTCGTCGGACGCGGGGGTCGAGCTTGCCCCTGCGTCATGCATCAGCACGCGTCGGGCCGCCGCCAGATGCAGGCGCTCGACCATTTCGCCATCAATGGGCACGGCGCCCTTGTCGGCGGCGTCGGGGGCGGCGAAGGCGGCGACGATCCTGCGGGCGCGGGCGATCTCGGCTTCGGAGGGAGCGAAGGCGGCGTTGGCCCCGTCGATCTGGGAGGGGTGGATCAGAGCCTTGCCATCGAAACCGTAGAGGCGGCCCTGGGCGCATTCGGCTGCGAAGGCGGCGGTGTCGCTGAAGCGGTTGAAGACGCCGTCGATCGCCAGCAGGCGATGGGCGCGGGCGGCGGCGACAGTCGCGGCCAGCCAAGGCTTGAGCGGCTCGCGGTCGGGCGAGGCGCCCGTGCGCAGGCCGGCGGTCAAGTCGTTGACCCCCAGCATCAGCGCCTCCAGCGGGCCGCCGGCGCCGGCGACAGCGTCGAGCCGCAACATCGACAGCGGGGTCTCGACCCCGGCCCAGAGGGCGGCGTGCGCCGGCAGGCGGGCGGCGAAGGCCCGGACGTCAACGGCGCTCTCGACCTTGGGGGCGACGACCAGACCGAGGCCGGTCCCGACCAGGGCCGCCAGATCGGCCTGACCCCATTCGGTGTCCAGCCCGTTGACCCGCACACCAAGCCGGGAGCCGAAGCCGCCGGACCGGACCGCCTCCACCGCCGCCGCCCTCGCCTCGGCCTTCATCTCCGGGGCTACGGCGTCCTCGAGATCGAGCAGGACGACGTCGGCGGCGAGGCTCCGCGCCTTCTCGATGGCCCGGAGGTTGCTGGCCGGCAGGTAGAGGACGCTGCGGACGCTCATCAGACCTTGCCGACGACCGGGATAAGGGCCCCGGTGATCGCCCGGCTGTCCGGCGAGGCGAGGAACAGCATCACGCGGGCCAGGTCGGCGGGGGCGACCCAGATCTTCGGGTCGACGTCGGGCATGTCCTTGCGGTTCTGGGCGGTGTCCATGACCGAGGGCAGGACGGCGTTGACGGTGACCGAGGTCGGCTTGAGCTCTTCGGCCAGGCTTTCGGTCAGGCGGTGGACCCCGGCCTTGGAGGCGGCGTAGGCGCCCATGCCCGCCGTGCTTTTCAGCGCCGCATTGGCCCCGACGTTGACGATCCGTCCCTCGGGCGAGGCTTTCAGGTGGGGCAGGGCGGCGCGGCTGGCGTTCAGGGCGGTGGTCAGGTTGAGCGCGAACATCCGGGCCCAGGCGGGCTCTGCGTCGTCGGTGGTCTGCCAGACGAAGCCGCCGGCGATGTTGAGAAGGGCGTCGAGGCGGCCGAAGCGTTCGACCACGGCGTCGACGGCCCTCTGCGCGGCCGCCGGATCGGTCAGATCGACGCCGCCGACCTCGAGCACGCCTTCCGGCACGGGAAGGCCAGAGGCGTGGTCGATGACGGCGACCCTGAACCCGTCGGCCAGGGCCGCTTCAACGACGGCGTGGCCAAGGACCCCGTGGCCTCCGGTGACGGCGATGACGCGGTCGGACATCCAGCAACTCCCCTCAGAGCGCGGCCGGAAAGGCCACTGCAAAACACCGAGTGCACATAGTGCACTTTTCTCGTTCTGGGCCCGAATTCATTGGGTTTGAGCCGGTGAACCCGCTGCCTGAAAAGTGCACTCTGTGCACATCGAGTGCACTTTGGTCGTGATCCTGCCGCGCGGGCCGGTCGATGAGCCCACGACCCGAAGTATG
>JBBRFV010000228.1:0-4008 GCA_038241335.1 Caulobacterales bacterium
CCCATGCGGGCCATGGGCCCGCCAAATCACAGCTAAAGGGCGCAAAAGCCCGAGGAGAATAGAATGAACATCCTTCAGACGATCGAAGCCGAAGAAAAAGCCCGCCTGGTCGCCCAACGCGCCATCCCCGACTTCCAGCCCGGCGATACGCTGCGCGTCATGGTCAAGATCAAGGAAGGCGAGCGCTCGCGCATCCAGGCTTTCGAGGGCGTCTGCATCGCCCGCGCCGGCGGCGGGATCAACGAGAATTTCACGGTGCGCAAGATCAGCTTCGGCGAGGGCGTCGAGCGCGTCTTCCCGCTGATGTCGCCGAGCATCGACGCCATTGAAGTGAAGCGCCGCGGCGTCGTTCGGCGCGCCAAACTCTATTATCTGCGTGATCGTCGCGGCAAGTCGGCCCGGATCGCCGAGAAGCAGACCGTGCGTCCCGCCAAGGGCGCCGTCGTCCCGGTCACCGGCACGGCCGAGACCCCGGACACCGAAGCCTGAACCGCTTCAAACTCCACACATGACGAAGGCCCCGGTCGCGAGACCGGGGCCTTTTCAATTGCTCCCCCGGGAACGGTTTACTGCGGGAACAGCCGGTTGGAGGCATCGTGCTGACCATCCAGGCTGTGCTTGAGGTCGCGCATCTGGTCGTGGCCGGACTTCACCGAGTCATAGGCCCGGCGGATGGTTTCCCGGGTGGTCGCCGAAATCGCGGAGTCATCCAGGGCGGTCTCGAACTTGCCCTTGATGAAGTCCTCTCCGGTCTCGACGGAGTCGACCACAGCGCGCTCGTCGCGCAACAGGGCGTGCTTGACGTCCAGGAAGGCGCGGTGCGCCTTGGCGAGGATCGAGCCGTCGTCCTCGGGGTCGCCGCCGAGGGTGCGCACGGCGCCCTGAAGATCGCCGACGACCTTCTGGCGTTCGAAGCTGCGCTGCTCGAACAGATCCTTGTAACGACCGTTGTCGCTTTCCTTGGCCGCCTCGCGGTAGCCGTCGGCGCTGTCCAGCGTCGTTTCGATCAGGCTGTTCAGAACATGGATGTCGTGGTGATGGGGATCGCTCATGGCGTGACCTCTACGCTGCAGGGAACTGGTCCTTGAAAGCGTGCGGATCGCCACAAGGTTTCCCGCAATCACGCGGATGCGACCCGGCGCCTCAGGGCGCCCAGCCGCCCGGCGTGTCCGCCACCGTCTCCTCATCGTCGATGACGATGATGTCGCCGCGGGTCTTGCGGACCTCGCGCCAGGCCGCGCGCAACAACTCGGTCACGCCCTCGCCCGACACACCCGAGACCAGCATGGGCCGGCGGCCGGCGACGGCCTCGAGCTCGGCCGCCCTGGCCTCGCGCTCGTCGGGCGACAGGGCGTCGATCTTGTTCAGCGCTAGGATCTCGGTCTTGTCGGCCAGGCCGGCGCCATAGGCGTCCAGCTCGCCGCGGATGATGCGATAGGCCTCGGCCACATCCTCCTGGGTCCCGTCGATCAGATGGATCAGCGAGGCCGACCGCTCGACATGGCCAAGGAAGCGGGTCCCGAGACCGGCCCCCTCGTTGGCGCCCTCGATCAGGCCGGGGATGTCGGCGATGACGAACCGCTCGGACGGGCTCAGATCAACCATGCCGAGGTTGGGCACCAGGGTGGTGAACGGATAGTCGGCGATCTTGGGCCGCGCCGCCGAGGCCGCCGCCAGGAAGGTCGACTTGCCGGCGTTGGGCAGGCCCGCCAGGCCGATGTCGGCGATCAGTTTGAGCCGTAGCCAGATCCAGCGCTCCTGGCCTTCCTGGCCCGGATTGGCGTGGGTCGGGGCCTGGTTGGACGGGCCCTTGAAACGGACGTTGCCCCAGCCGCCGTTGCCGCCCTTGAGCAGCAGTTCGGTCATGCCGGCGTGGTCCATGTCCAACAGGACCGTTTCCTTGTCCTCGTCCAGCACCTGGGTGCCGACCGGCACCTTGAGGATGATGTCCTCGCCCTTGGCCCCATGCATCTGGCGGCCCTGGCCGTGGTTGCCGGTCTGGGCCTTGAAATGCTGCTGATAGCGGAAGTCGATCAGGGTGTTCAGCCCATCCATGGCTGTGATCCAGACGCTGCCGCCATTACCGCCGTCGCCGCCGTCGGGACCGCCGTTCGGGATGAATTTCTCCCGCCGGAACGACACCGAACCGGCGCCGCCGTTGCCGGAGCGAAGATAGATCTTGGCCTGGTCGAGAAACTTCATCGCGGGTTTTCTAAGTGGGCGCTATCGCGCGCGACGCGGTCGCTCGCTGCTTCAGCGCGGCTTATGCCGCAAGAGAGCGGCGATTTACAGGCGGGGCGACTCCCAGGGCTCTCCCGTCCCCGAACTGGGGAGGGATGTCGGCGCGAAGCGACGACAGGGTGGGAATGGCGAGGCCCGGCGCCGTCGGTGCGTGACTGGCGTTCCTGACCCGGGCTCGGCATTCGCCTCGCCGTCCCTCCCCATGAAGGGGGGGAGACGTCAGCGGCAGATCAGCCCTTCGCCCACACCCTGAACGGATCGCTCCACGGCAGGCCCAGCGCCTCGGCGACCGCCGGATAGGTGAGCTCGCCCTTCAGAACGTTCAGGCCGCGCGCCAGGTGCGGATTGGCCTTGAGCGCCTCGAGGCCCTTGTCGGCCAGCGCCAGGCCGAACGGCAGGGTGGCGTTGTTGAGGGCTTCCGACGAGGTGCGCGGGGCGGCCCCCGGCATGTTGGCCACGCAGTAGTGGACCACGCCGTCGATGACGTAGGTCGGGTCCTCGTGGGTCGTGGCGTGGCTGGTCTCGAAACAGCCGCCCTGGTCGATGGCGACGTCGACCAGCACCGAGCCGGGCTTCATCTGCTTCAGGTGTTCGCGCTTGATCAGCTTGGGGGCCTCGGCGCCCGGGACCAGAACGGCGCCGATGATGACGTCGGCCTTGACCAGTTCTTCCTCGATCGCGCCGATCGCGGAATAGCGGGTGATGACCCGGCCCTGGGTGACCTCGTCGATATAGGCCATGCGCGGGATCGAGCGTTCCAGCACCACCACCTCGGCGCCCAGACCCATGGCCATACGCGCCGCGTTCAGGCCGACGACGCCGCCGCCCAGAACCAGCACCCGCGCCGGGGCCACGCCCGGCACACCGCAGAACAGCAGGCCCATGCCGCCGTTGTGCTTCAGCAGGGTCTCGGCGGCCGAGAAGACGGCGATCCGGCCGGCGACTTCCGACATCGGCGCCAGCAGCGGCAGGCCGCCCTGGGCGTTGGTCACCGTCTCATACGCGATGGCCGCGCATTTCGAGGCCAACAGGCCCCGGGTCTGCTCGGGGTCAGGCGCCAGGTGCAGGTAGGTGAACAGGATCTGATCCTCGCGGAGCATTTCCCATTCGACCTTCTGCGGCTCCTTGACCTTCACGATCATGTCGTTGCCGGCGAATATCTCGGCGGCGGTCGAGACGATCCTGGCCCCGGCCTTCTTGTAGTCCGCGTCGGTGAAGCCCGCGCCGAGGCCCGCGCCCGCCTCGATCGAGACGGCGTGGCCATGGGCGACGTATTCGCGCACCGCCGTCGGCGTCAGGCCGATGCGGTGTTCGTTCTTCTTGATTTCCTTGGGGACGCCGACGCGCATGACCGTTTCCTCTGGGGTGGGACGGGCCGAACTGCGGCGGCCGCGTTTCGGGCGGCAATCTAGCGAGGGAAAGGCCGCAGGTTCCTGTTCTTTTTGTCGTCTGAACGCCATACACTCGCAGAATCTGCGAACGAGGCCTCGATTGAAGACGATTTCCGCCGTCACCTTGGATGACACCGACCGCAGGATGATCCGCGCCCTGCAGGGCGACGGCCGTATGACCAACGCCGATCTTGCCCGCACGGTGAACCTGTCCGAGAGTGCCTGCCTGCGCCGCCTGCGCGCGCTCGAGACCGAGGGCGTCATCAGCCGATACGCCGCCATCATCAACGAGCGCGCCGTCGGCCTGCCGATCAGCGTCTTCGTCACCGTCACCCTGTCGTCCCAGGCCGAGAGCGCCCTGACCGCCTTCGAGACC
>JBBRFV010000229.1:0-3995 GCA_038241335.1 Caulobacterales bacterium
GGTCGAGGTGCCGTGGGCGTTGACGTAGTCGATGTCGGTCACCGCGATGCCGGCCCGCTTGATGGCCATCTGCATGGCGCGCAGGCCGCCATTGCCGTCCTCGGCCGGGGCGGTGATGTGGTAGGCGTCGCCGCTCATGCCATAGCCGATGACCTCGGCGTAAATGGTCGCGCCGCGCGCCCTGGCGTGTTCGTATTCTTCCAGCACCACGATGCCGGCGCCCTCGCCCATGACGAAGCCGGAGTGGTCCTTGTCCCAAGGCCGTGAGGCCTTCTCGGGCGTGTCGTTATAGGCGGTGCACAAGGCCTTGCAGGCCAGGAAGCCGGCGATGCCGATCGGCACGATGGAGCTTTCCGCCCCGCCCGCGACCATGACGTCGGCGTCGTCCAGCATGATCATCCGCGCCGCGTCGCCGATGGCGTGAGCCCCGGTGGCGCAGGCGGTGACGACCGAATGGTTCGGACCCTTGAGGCCGTGGCGGATCGAGATCTGGCCCGAGGTGAGGTTGATCAGCGACATCGGAATGAAGAAGGGGCTGACCCGGCGCGGGCCCTGGTCCCTCAGGATCAACGCGGTCTCGGCGATGGGGCCCAGGCCGCCGATGCCCGAGCCGACCATGACGCCGGTGCGCTCGCGCTGGTCCTCGGTCTCGGGCTTCCAGCCGGAATCGGCCAGGGCCTCGTCGGCGGCGGCGATGGCGTAGACGATGAAGTCGTCGACCCGCTTGCGATCCTTGGGCGACATGACCTTTTCGTGGTCGAACACGCCCGGCTCGCCGGGAACGCCCCCGCCGCGGCCGTCCACGGACGGAATCTCGCCGGCGATGGTGCAGCCGTAGCCCTCGGTGTCGAAGCTGGTGATCGGGCCGATGCCCGACCGGCCCTCGAGAATGCCCTTCCAGGTATGCTCGACGCCCCAGCCGAGGGGGGTGAGAAGACCGAGTCCCGTGACGACGACGCGGCGCATGGGCGCTCCTGGCTACAGAATCCTGACCACAAACAGTAATGGCCGCCGGACGGTCCCGCTAGGGGATCGCCACGGCGGCCATCAATGCCGTTCGAAAGAAACGGCGGCGATCAGCCGGCCAGCTTCTCGTCGATGAATTTCACGGCGTCGCCGACCGTCTGGATGTGCTCGGCGGCGTCGTCCGGGATTTCGATGTCGAATTCTTCTTCGAAGGCCATGACCAGTTCGACGTTGTCGAGCGAGTCGGCGCCCAGGTCGTCGATGAAGCTGGCCTTTTCAACGACCTTCTCCGGATCAGCGTCCAGGTGGTCGATAACGATCTTGCGGACGCGTTCCAGGGTGTCGGACATAGGTGTCTCTGCTTTAGGGCCGCGAGTTGCGGCTGTTGTCTCAAATCCTGCCGTATGACGACGGCGCCGCTTTCGCAAGCCTATAACGGGACTCGGCGGATGCGGTTGCGACCGCCTTTAGCACAGTCCTCCGGCCGGGGAAGAGGCGGTTACCGGGTTTGACGCCGGTTCACCCACCACGCCAGCGCCGCGCCGACCACCACCATCGGGGCGCCGTAGATCGCCCAGATGATGTGGCCGGTCATGAAGCTGCCCGGCAGGACGTTCAGCCCCTGCAATACCCAGATGACGCCGACCAGCAGCAGCGGGCCGCTCAGGATCGTGGCGATGACGCGCAGGATTTTCATCAGATCATCGCCATGCCGCCGTTCACGTGCAGCGTCTGCCCCGTGACGTAGGCGGCTTCGTCCGAAGACAGATAGACGGCGGCGGCGGCGATCTCGTCGCACGCGCCCAGCCGGCCCAGCGGGATGGTCTTCAGGATGCTCTCACGTTGCGCGTCGTTCAGAACATCGGTCATCGGCGAGGCGATGAAGCCCGGGGCGATGCAGTTGACGGTGATGCCGCGCGAACCGACCTCCTGCGCCAACGATTTGGAGAAGCCGATCATCCCGGCCTTGGAGGCCGCATAGTTGGTCTGGCCGGGGTTGCCGGTGACGCCGACGATCGAGGTGATGCCGATGATGCGGCCCGACCGGCGCTTCATCATTCCCTTCATCGCGGCGCGCGACAGACGGAAATAGCTCTCCAGATTGACGCGAATGACCTCCTGGAAGTCCTCGTCCTTCATCCGCATCAGCAGGCCGTCCCGGGTGATGCCGGCGTTGGCGACGAGGATGTCCAGCGGCGATCCGGCCGCCTCCTCCGCCCGCGCGATCAGCCCGTCGACGCTTTCCGCGTCAGACAGGTTGGCGGCGGCGGCGAAGGCGCGGTCGCCGAGCTCCTTCGCCAGATCCTGCAGCACCGCCTCGCGCGTGCCCGACAGCACCACGGTCGCGCCCTGGGCGTGCAGCGCCCGGGCGATGGCCCCGCCGATACCGCCCGTGGCGCCGGTGACGAGGGCGGTCTTGCCGGTGAGATTGAACATCTTCTTTTCCTTTGAATTCAGAGAGACTTCGCGAACGCTTCCAACTCTTCCGGCGTGTTCAGCGCCATGCTCTCGGCGTCCGGCGCGATCCGTTTGGCCATGCCAGTCAGCACCTTGCCCGAGCCGATTTCGGCGAAGCGGGTGACGCCGCCCTCCCCCGGATTCTGGCCCGCCATCCACTCCATGCTCTCGCGCCAGCGCACCCGGCCGGTGACCTGTTCGACCAGCAGGCGGCGGAGGACCTCCGGGTCGGTCTCGGGCCGGGCCGTGACATTGGCCACCACGGCCACTGACGGAGCAACGATGGTCGCCGTTCCCAGCGCAGTGGCCATTTCGTCGGCCGCCGGCTGCATCAGCGGGCAGTGGAAGGGGGCGGAGACGTTCAGGGGAATGGCCCGCGCGCCCAGTTCCTTGGCCTTTTCGATGGCCTTGTCGACGGCGGCCTTGTCGCCCGAGATGACGATGTTGCCGGCGTTGTTGTCATTGGCCACGACGCAGACGCCGAACTCGGACCCCGCCCGCGCGGCTTCCTCGGCCAGCGCCAGGTCCGTCTTCGGCCCGATCAGCGAGGCCATCGCGCCCCGACCCACAGGAACGGCCCGCTGCATCGCCTGGCCGCGCAGTTTCAACAGCCGCGCCGTGTCGGCCAGGGTGATCGATCCCGCCGCGCACAGGGCCGAATATTCGCCCAGCGAATGCCCGGCGACAAAGGCCGCCTTGGTGACGTCGAGGCCGAACTCGACCTTCAGCACCCGCACCGCCGCCATCGATACGGCCATCAGCGCGGGCTGGGCGTTCTCGGTCAGGGTCAGCTGGTCCTCGGGGCCCTCGCGCATCAGCTGGCTCAGGGTCTGGCCCAGCGCCTCGTCCACCTCGGCGAAGACGTCGCGCGCGCCCTGGAAGGCGTCGGCCAGCGCCGCCCCCATGCCGACCGACTGGCTGCCTTGTCCGGGAAACAGCAGGGCGAGGGTCATGCGAGGGTCCTTCAGGGCCGTGAATCGAGGCGGCAGCGATAGGACGAAGCCGGCGAAGCGGCAAGCATGGCCGAGCCGCCGACCGCCGTTTGCTCAACCCGCCTGTCCGGCCTACGCTCGCCCTGCACCCTCGGGGGAGGAAAGCCGTGAGCGCGTTCGAATACACCTCGGTGATGGCGTCCATCATCCTCGGCCTGGCCATGGTCGACGTCATGGTCAGCGCCAATCGCCTGATCCGGGCGGGCAAGCTGGTCCGCTGGGACTGGGCCGCGCCCATCGCCGCCCTGCTGGTGGTACTGACGCTGCTGCAGATATGGTGGAGCCTGTACCGGCCGCACGATCAGCCGATGACCGTGGGCCAGTTCCTGCCCCTGTTCGTGGAACTGACCCTGCTGTTCCTGCTGGGCGCCGCCGCCCTGCCCGACGAGGTGACGGCCGACGGTGTGGACCTGCGCGTCTACTATGACCGCAACGGCCCCTATTTCTGGGCCCTGTTCACCGCGGCCCTCGCCTGGACGACCGGGGTTGGCCTGGTCCAGGCGGCGCTGCAGGGTGAAGTCATGGCGTATCTGGACGGCCGGCTGGTCGATCTGCTGGTCATCGCCGTCTTCGCCTCGC
>JBBRFV010000230.1:0-3994 GCA_038241335.1 Caulobacterales bacterium
AGGTCCAGCGTGCCGCGCGACAGCGACACCCCGCGCACGCTCTCGATCTCGGCCCGGGTGCAGGGCTGGTGGTAGGCGATGATGGCCA
Organism: Caulobacterales bacterium; assembly: GCA_038241335.1. GTDB lineage: Bacteria > Pseudomonadota > Alphaproteobacteria > Caulobacterales > Caulobacteraceae > Brevundimonas. The sequence goes on from JBBRFV010000230.1 coordinate 89, forward strand.
GGGTCTCGAGCGCGGCCTTCGACAGCCGGCGCGGCTCCTCGCGCTCCTCGGTCATCAGGAAACCGAGATCCGTCGCCGTGCGGAAGCGCCAGCGGTCGGCGACGCACTCCAGCTCGACGCCGCGGTCCTGGTAGCGCTCGCGCAGCGCCGAGATGGCCCCGCCCACATCCGCCCCCTCAGGCAGGCGACGCGCGATTTCCGCCGCAGACAGAGGTCCGGCGGCGGCGAACAGCAGCGCCTCGACGCGGCGCTCGATTTCGGTGTCGTCGGGGGCGAAGGGGAAGGTCATTCGGGTCGGCCGGTCACGGGGTCAATTCGAGCGCCTGGCCGCGCCCGCGCCGCTTCAGATACACCTCGGCAAAGGCCTGCGCCTGTTTCACATCCATCGCCCCTTCCTTGACCAGCTCCAGGCTGGCTGAAAGCGTGGAGGCGGTGAAGCTGGCCTGGGTCGGACCGTGCGCGCCGTCATGCGCCGGCGCGACCCGATCCAGCGGCGTCCATTCCTCCAGCTTGGGCAGGATGTCGCGCAGCCGGTCGCGCGCCGCCTCAAGCCCGAAGGCCTCGACCCGCTGGCCGGGATTGTAGCGTCGCTGTTCCTCTCGCCGCCGCTGGGTCACATAGGCGGCCATCAGCTCGTACAGGCTGGCGTCGATCCGGTCTGACGGCACGATCACTGTCGCCTCCGGATCGCCCCGGGTGAAGATATCGCGTTTCAGCTGCGGCCGACTGGTGATGGCCTCCACCGCCTTGCGCATGGCCTCCAGCTTCTGCAGCCGGAACGCCAGGGCTGCGGCCATCTCCTCGGCGGGCGGCTCTTCCCCCGAGGTCTTGTCGGTGCGCGGCAGCAGCAGGCGCGACTTCAGATAGGCGAGCCACGAGGCCATCACGAGATAATCGGCCGCCAGAGCGAAATTGCGCCGCCGCGCCTCATGCACGAAAGCCAGATACTGTTCGGCCAGCCGGGTGATCGACAGTTTCAGCAGATCGACCTTCTGCGTCCGCGCCAGCGCCAGCAGCACGTGCAGCGGCCCCTCATACCCGTCCAGATCGACCACGAACGCCTCGCGGTCGTCGACCAGTTCGGCGGCGGTGAAGTCGAGATTGGGCTGGAAGGCGTCGGTCATCCTGGCGACCTGACGCGCATTGCGCTGTCTGGGGTCATGTCACGCCTGCGCCTCCCCGACGTCCGGCCCCCTGGCCGCCTCCAGCCGTTCAGCCAGTATCGCGTCGAACCGGTCGCGCGCCGCGAGCAGGTCCAGCGGCTCGACCTCGCGCACGATCCGCGCCATCGCCGCCTCCGCCCGCCTGGCCGGTTTGCCCTTCAACTTGCCGACGCCCTCGGCGACATGACGCATCTCGGCGAGGTCGCCGTTGCAGTGCAGGACCACGTCGCAACCGGCCTTTAGCGAGGCCTCTGCCCGCTGACGGAGCGACCCCGAGAGCGCCTTCATCGACAGGTCGTCCGTCATGATCAGCCCGCCGAAGCCCAGCGCGCCGCGCATCAATTTCAAAGCCTTCCGCGACGTCGTCGCCGGCCGGTTCGGGTCTACGGCGTCGAACACCACATGCGCCGTCATCGCCAGCGGCATGTCGGACAGGGCCTTGAACGGCGCGAAATCCCAGCCATCCAGCGTGGCCAGGTCGGCATGGACCACCGGCAGGGCGTGGTGGCTGTCGGCGAAGGCCCGGCCGTGCCCCGGCATGTGTTTGATCACCGGCAGGACCCCGCCGGCCAGGAATCCCTCGGCCACGGCCCGCCCCAGCTGGGAGACGGTCGCCGGGTCGCGGGCCCAGGCCCGGTCGCCGATGACGTCGTGGGCGCCGGGCACCGGAACATCCAGCACCGGGGCGCAGCCGACATTGATCCCCACCCCCTTGAGGTCGTGCGCCATCAGCCGCGCGCCCAGTCGGGCCAGCTCACGCGCTTTCAGGGGATCGTTGGTCGCCTGCAGATACGCCTCGGCCGGGGGGTATTTGGGCCAGTGGGGCGGCCCCATCCGCTGCACCCGCCCGCCCTCCTGGTCGATCAGCACGGGCGCGGCGGGGTCGCCGATGCAGTCGCGCATTTCGTCGGTCAGGGCCCGCAGCTGCTCCGGGCTGTCGACGTTGCGGCGGAAGAGGATGAAGCCCCACGGCCGGACGTCGGCGAAGAAGGCCTTCTCCGCCTCCGTCAGCCGGTGGCCTTCACACCCATAGATCGCTGCCGTGGTCACCGCGTCAGTGCACGATGCAGTCGCCGCCGGCGGCCTTGATGGCGCCGCACAGGCCGCTTGCCTGGTCGCGGCTCAAGCCGGTCACCGTGGTTCGATAGACGGTCGAGCCGTTGGACGCCGTCACCTCCTGCACCCGCTTGGCCGCGCCGCGGGTGAACTGCGGATAGCGGCCGACCACCGTCCCGAATTCGCGGTCGGCGATGCTGGGGGTCGAGAAGGCGCCGATCTGGACGGTCGAACCGCCGCCGACGGCCACGGCGGGTGCAGCCTTCGGAGCCGGCGCGACGACCACCGGGGCCGGACGGGTCGCCCGCGGCGGCGCGGCCTCGATCGGGCGCGGCGCGGGTCGGGGCTGCACGGCCTCGGGCGGCGGGGTGAAGGTCGGGGCCGTCCCCGGCGCTTCGGGCGCGCGATAGACGTCGATGCCGGCCTCGGGATCGATCGGCTGGGCGTCCATCGGCGCATCCGTCTTCATCTGGGTGACGGGCGTTCCGACTGCGGGCGGAGCGTCGTTTGAGGAGCGCAGGCCCGAGCGATAGAAGATCACCACGGCGATGATCAGCACCAGCAGCACGCCGCCGGACACCAGCAGCGTCACCGGGGGGGCCTTGGCTCCGCCGCTTCCGCCGCTTCCGCCGCCGCGCCGGGCGTCATAGCCGCCGCGGTTGAACGGCAGGTCGTCGTCGGTCGGCGGCGTATAGGCGCCGCGATCGCGGCCCTGGTTCGGACGATAGGGATCTTCGTTGGACATGGCCGCCTCGCATGGTCCGGACGCGCGAATCGACGCGCGTCGGACATTCACTCTACCCGCCCCCGCGAAGGTTTCGAATCACAGATCGAGAGCGAGGTCGAGGCTGAACAGTTTCTTGTGTTCCTCGATAGCGTAGCGATCGGTCATGCCGGCGATGTAGTCGCATACCGCCCGCGCCCGCCTGGGGCCCTCGTCGAGCGTGGCCTTCACCGACCATTCCGGCGGCATCACGTCCGGCTCGGTCATGAACAGCTGGAACATCTCGCCCAGCAATCGCCGCGCCTGGCTGCGGGTGCGGTTGACGCGATAGTGGCGATACATCCGCTCGAAGAGGAATTTCCTCAGCACGCCCAGGTCGGCCAGCATGCCGGGCGAAAAGGCCACCAGCATGCGATTCGCCATCCGCACGTCCTCGGTCGAGCGCACGCCAGCGGCCTCGATCCGCGCCTCGGTCTCGGCGAGGACGTCCTCGATCATGACGCCGATCATGCGCCGCACGGCCTCGATGCGGACCATGCGCTCGTCGATGGCCGGCCAGTCCCTGCGCACCCCCAACAGCACCGGCCCGATCAGCGGGACCTCGGCCAGGTCGTCGAGCGTGAACAGCCCGGCCTGGACCCCGTCGTCGACGTCGTGGTTGTTGTAGGCGATGTCATCCGCGATCGCCGCCGCCTGCGCCTCCAGCGAGGCGAAGGTCCCCAGCCGCAAGTCCCAGTTGGGGGCGTAGTCGGCGATGGCCTTCCACGCCGGTTCATCCAGCCGGTGCGACACCGGCCCGTTGTGCTTGACCACCCCCTCGACCGTCTCCCAGCTCAGGTTCAGGCCGTCGAAACCCGGATAGCGCTCCTCCAGCTTGGTCACGACGCGGAAGGTCTGGACGTTGTGGTCGAAGCCGCCCCAAGGGTCCATCCGCGCCTGCAGTTCATCCTCGCCCGAATGGCC
>JBBRFV010000231.1:0-3968 GCA_038241335.1 Caulobacterales bacterium
AGGAACAGCGCGAAGCCCTGATCCTGGTGGGCGCTGGCGGCTTCGCCTACGAAGAGGCGGCCGATATCTGCCAGTGCGCCGTCGGTACGGTGAAGAGCCGGGTCTCCCGTGCCCGCAAGGCGCTGCAGGCCACGCTCGAAAAGGGCGGCTACGCCCGCGACGGGCGCGCCGCCGGCGACGCCATGCGTTCCATCCTCGCCGCAGCGGACCGCCTGAGCAGCGTTCGACAGGGCTGATCCATGGGCAGGATCGGGCGAGTGCTCGGTCGGGGCCTCGCCCCGCCGAGATTCCAGGGCATCCGCTTCCGGCTGGGCTTCGCCATGGCGCTGGCCCTGCTGCCGATTCTGGTCCTCGGCGCTCTGCAGGCCCAATCCGCCTTTCGCCAGCAGAACGAGGAGCGTCGCTCGGACCTGCAACTCGCCGCCGAGCGGTCCGCCGCGAACGCCAAGGCCAAATTGGACAGCACGGCTGTGCTTCTCCAGGCCATTCGTCCCGACGCCGTCGAGCTGTTCTGCGAGCCGCGTCTGACCGCTCTGGTGGACCGGCTGGATGGCCTGGACGGCCTGATCCGCCTTACGGCCACAGGTCAGACGGGCTGCGCTTCGCGCAAGCTGGGCGCAGCGCCGCCCGCGTGGATCGCGCAAACCGCCGGCAGCGCCTGGTTCAAGCGGTTGCGCGCCGGTGAGGAGACGGTTCTGGCGCGCGCCCCCGCCGCGCCCGGCCAACCGCCCGGCCTGATCGTCGCCTTGCGGCTGGAGCGGCCGCTCGGATCGTTCGACGGAGCCATGGTCGCGATCATTCCCCTGTCCGCCCTGCAACCGGACGTGACCGACCGCGCCCTTCCCGCCGGTTCCCAGGCCGCCCTGACCGATTCAGAGGGGCGCATCCTGACGGCGACCGATCCGGCGGCCTTCGCCCTGGGTCGAGGCGGAAACCTCGGCGGCTGGGTGCAACGCGCCCGTTCGCGGTCGTCGGCGATCTTCGAGGCCAAGGATGAGAGGGGGCGTCATCGCGTCTACGCCGGCGCCGCCCTGGCCGGCCGCGACGTCTACGCCCTGCTCTCGGCGCCGGCCCCCGGCCTGTGGTCGTGGGCGCGGCTCAATCCGGTGGGCGCGCTCATTCTGCCGTTGCTGGCCTGGTTCATCGCCTTCTGCGCGGTGATGTTGCTATCCGAGCGGATCGTGATCCGCTGGCTGGACTATCTGGAGCGGATCGCCGCAATCTACGCCCGCGGACGCTTTTCGGTGCGTCCGGTGCAGGCGATGAACGCCCCGTCCGAGATCCGCATCTTGGCGCGCACGCTCGACGAATTGGCCGAGGCCATCAGCGCCCGCGACCGCTCTCTGACCGCCTCGCTGGCGGAAAAGGACGCGCTGATGCGCGAAATCCACCATCGGGTGAAGAACAATCTGCAGATCATCTCGTCGCTGCTTTCGATGCAGCAGCGCGCCCTGACCGACGCCCCGGCCAAGGCGGCGGTCGGCGACACCCGCCAGCGCATCTCGGCGCTCGCCCTGATCTATCGCACCCTCTACCAGAGCGACGATCTTCGCTATGCGGACTCGCGTGTTTTCCTGAACGAACTGGTGGCGCAGTTGATTTCGAGCGAGGCGTTGCGCGGGCCGCTGGTGACGTCCTCGGTGGACGCCGACTCCCTGGTGGTGGACCCCGACAAGCTGGCGCCGCTGGCGCTGTGGCTGGTCGAGGCGGTCAGCAACGCCCAGAAGCACGCCTTCGCCGGCCGCGGCGGCGACCTCAAGGTCCGTTTCCGCGTCGAGGGCGAGCGCAGCCTGCTGGAGGTTGAGGACGACGGCCCCGGAGTGAACGAGACTTTCCGCGAGGGGGTCGGCCGCACCCTCATGGGGGCCTTCGCCAAACAGCTGCGGGGCGAGGTCGAGATGGTCCCGTCCCCGTCCGGCGGCACCATCGCCCGACTGACGTTCGCCACGCCGGAGGCGGTCACCCCGACCGATCCCGCCGATCTGGGAACCGGGGCGGCTCCACGACGTTGATGAGTCAGACCCTCCCCGGTCGCCAAAGGAGTTTTCTCATGCGCAAGATTTTCGTGCTGATAGCCGCCGCCGCCGCGCTGACCACGGCGGCCTGCAACACCATTTCAGGCGTTGGCCGCGACACCCAGGCGGCCGGTCATGCCGTGACGGGCGCCGCCGAAGACGCCAAGAACTAGACCCGTTCTCCAGTTCCCGATCTGCGATTCCCCCCCGACCCGCGGATCGGTTGAAGAAGGCCCGCCGGCTGCCCGCCGGCGGGCCTAATTCTTTTTGAGGCGGGTATCGCCTTTCGCCCGGCTCGAAGGGTCGCTTCAATCTTCCTCGCCCCATCGCCTTGCGCCGTCCGCGCCGCTCGCTAGCATCAGCGCTGCGAGACGTCCGGCAGACGACGTCCGATGCGGGGGCAGCCAGCGATGACGACCGACACCACCAGGGCGGACAAGGGCCCAGGGCTCAGGACCGTGGTCGTCGCCTCGGCCTCGGGCACGGCCTTCGAATGGTACGACTTCTTTATCTTCGGATCGCTGACCACGATCATAGCCAAACATTTCTACGCCGACGTCAGCGAGGCGACCGGCTACATCCTGGCCCTGCTGACCTTCGGCGTCGGTTTCGTCGTGCGACCGGTGGGGGCGCTGGTGTTCGGCTGGTTCGGTGACCGCACGGGCCGCAAGACCACCTTCCTCGTCACCATCACCATGATGGGTCTGGCCACGGTCCTGATCGGCGTCCTACCCGACTACAACACCATCGGCATGGCCGCCCCCGTCCTGCTTCTGAGCCTGCGGGTGCTGCAGGGGTTCGCCCTGGGCGGCGAGTACGGCGGCGCGGCCATCTATGTGGCCGAACATGCGCCGCAGCGTCGGCGCGGCTTCCTGACCGGCTGGATCCAGACAACAGCGGCCTTCGGCCTGATGGGCGCCTTGGCGGTGATCCTGATCACCCGCGCCGTTCTGGGGACCGAGGCCTTCGACGCCTGGGGCTGGCGCATCCCCTTCGTGCTGTCAGCCCTGCTGTTGATCGTATCGCTGTGGATCCGCCTGAAGCTGAACGAGAGCCCGGCCTATCGCCGGATGGAGGAAGAGGGCGGTGAACGGCGCGCGCCCTACCGCGAGGCCTTCTTCACCTGGCGCAACGGCCGCTGGGTGCTGATCGCCCTGGCCGGGATCATGTTCGCCCAGGGGGCGGTCTGGTACGCCGGTTATTTCTACACCCGCTTCTTCATGGAGAAGGTGCTGAAGGTCGACACCAACACGGTCGACCAGCTGATCCTGATGATCACCGTGGCTTCGGCGGCGCTGTACGTCTTCTTCGGCTGGCTGTCGGACAAGGTCGGGCGCAAGCCGGTGATGCTGTTCGGCATGATCCTGGCGTTGGCGGCCTTCTTCCCCGGCTTTCACGCCCTGACCCGGGCGGCCAACCCGGCGCTGGCCGAGGCGCAGGAGCGGTCGCCGGTGGTGGTGGTCGCCGATCCGGCCACCTGCGCGGTCCAGTTCGATCCGGTCGGCAAGGCCGCCTTCTCGAGCTCCTGCGACCTGGCCAAGGGCGTGCTGTCCAACGCCGGCGTCGGCTACACCAATGTGACCGCAGCGCCTGGGTCGGTCGCCATGGTTCGCGTCGGCGGGACGCAGGTCGCCTCCATCGAGGGCGCCGGCCTGGACAAGGCGACGCTCAAGGCGGCCAAGGCGGACGTCGAGGGTCGGGTCAAGGCGGCCCTGACCCGGGCGGGTTATCCGGCCAGGGCCGATCCGGCCCGGATCGACATGCCGCTGGTGTTCGGCATCCTGATGATCTTCATGATCGCGGCCACGGCGCTGTACGGCCCGCAGGCGGCGGCTCTGGTCGAGCTGTTCCCGACCCGGGTGCGCTATACGGCGATGAGCCTGCCTTACCATGTCGGCACCGGCTGGGTCGGGGGACTGTTGCCGGCCGCCAGCTTTGCCCTCGTCGCCTGGT
>JBBRFV010000232.1:0-3940 GCA_038241335.1 Caulobacterales bacterium
CGATGCTGGAGGACGTCGCGCCCCGGCTGCGGCACGGGTCGGTGGTGCATGCGCGCACGGTGCGCGTCACAGGCGTGGGAGAGGGCAGTATCGCCGACCTGCTGACGGCGGCGGCGCAGGCGAACCGTGATCTGAGCTACGGCAGCTATCCGTTCGGCGCCGGAACGGAGGGCGAGGTCGGGACCAATCTGGTGGTGCGGGGGCGGGATGCGATGACGGTCGAAGCGGCGGTCGAGCGCCTGCTGGCCGACCTTTCGGCGGCGGGGATCGCGGCGGCCCGGGCCTGAAGATCAGGCGGGCAGGGCCACCGCCGCGACCAGCCCGCCCTGATCGTGATTGCTCAATGTCAGGGTGGCGCCGGCGCGCTCGGCCATGCGCCGGGCGATGGTCAGGCCCAGGCCGACGCCGCCGCTGTCCCGCGATCGCGACGGGTCGAGCCGGGCGAAGGGCTCGAACAGGGTTTCGATGCGATCCGCTTCAATGCCCGGGCCGTGGTCCCGCACCGCGACCACCACCGCGCCATCGGTCACGACGCAACTCAGCTCGGCCTGGCCCGCGTGTTTGACGGCGTTGTCGACCAGATTGGCGAGACAGCGTTGCAAGGCCTGGGGCCGGGTGCGGACGGTGCGGCCGCACCCGTCGCGGAAACGCACCGGCTGGCCGGCGTCGGCGGCGTCCTCGCACAGGGCGGCGACGAGGGAGTCGAGGTCGGTCCGGGCCCAGGGCTCGGGCGAGACGTCCATGCGGGCGAGATCGAGGCCTTCGCGGATCAATGACTGGGTGGCGGCGAGGTCAGCGATCAACCGCGTCCGCAACCCGGTGTCCTCGATCTTCTCGACCCGCAGGCGGGCGCGGGTCAGCGGGGTCTGCAAATCGTGGGTGATGGCGGCCAACATGCGGGTGCGGTCCTCCATCATGGCGCGCAGCCGGGTCTGCATGGCGTTGAAGGCCTGGGCCGCCTCGCGCACCTCGGTCGAACCCTCCTCGGTCAGGGGCGGGCGGTGGAGGTCTTCGCCCAGCGCCGTCGCCGCGACGGCGAGTCGGCGCAGAGGGCCGGCCGTGTGCCGCGCGGCCCACCAGGCCAGCAGGCTGAGCGCGCCCAACAGGGCCAGGACCGCCCCGACCAGAACCCGGTCGGTGGTCAGGGGGCGCGGCTCGGGTGGCAGGGTCACGGCGACATCGACATCGCGGCTGAGGGCGCCGGAGCCCTCGGGCACGGTCAGGCGCAGCAGGCGGCAGCGTTCTCGATGTTCGGTCGAACCGCAGGCCTGTGACGGGGCTTCATAGGCCCGGGCCATGACGTCGCGGACACCGCGCCGGGCAAGGGCCGAGGTCACCGCGCGGGTCAGGGCGGGATCGGCGCGGCCGGGGAGGGCGTCCGCTGCGGGCCGGGCCCCCAAGACGACGCCGTCGGTCTCGACCGCCTGCCGCGTGAGGTCGCCCACCCGCTCCGCGGCGCCGAAGATGTGGGCCTGCCGCAGATGACGGCGGTGGGAGGCGTCGGACACCCCGAGCACGACCAGGGCCGATCCGACCAGGGCGACCATCAGCAGCAGGAACAACTGGCCCTGAAGGGTGTCGCGCACGCCGCTCATGAGGTCCAGACGACCGGGGCGGCGAGGACGTAGCCGCGATGCCGGATGGTCTGGATCAGGCGGGGCGCGCGGGCGTCGTCGCCGAGCTTCTGGCGCAGGCGGCTCACACGCAGGTCGATGGCCCGGTCGTCGGCTCCGATCGCCGCCGACAATCCCTTCAACTGGGCCCGGCTCACCGTTCGCCCGGCTTGGCCCAGCAAGGCTTCCAGCAGGTCGAACTCGGAGCCGGAAAGGATGACGACGCGCCCGTCGGGCGCGCACAGCGACCGGGCCGTGCGATCGACCGTCCAACCGGCGAAGGCGGCCGTGTCCGACGGCGGGTGCGCGGGATCGGCCCGACCATGGTGCACACGTCGCAGCACGCTGCGGATGCGGGCGACCAGTTCGCGCGGTTCGAACGGTTTGGCCAGATAGTCGTCGGCGCCCATCTCGAGCCCGATGATGCGGTCCACGGGTTCGCTGCGGGCGGTCAGCATGATGACGGGCGTGGCGTCGGCGGCGCGCAGGCGGCGGCACAGCGAAAGCCCGTCCTCACCGGGCAGGTTGAGATCCAGCACCACCAGATCCACGGGCTCGGCGTCGAGCGCCGCCATCATGGCCTTGCCGTCGGCCGCCTTGCGCACTCGAAAGCCCTGCCCCTCGAGGTGTTCGGCGAGAAGATTACGGATGTCGCGGTCGTCGTCGACGATCAGGAGAGCGGGGATTTCCGGTCGGGCCATGGACGAGCATTGATCCGCGATGGCGGCGCTCTCGTGACCGGATTCCCGGGCCCGACACAGGCCGACACAAATCCGTCCGCCGTCGAAACATGGCGACACGTCCCGGCCACCCGACCGCCGTTCCCGGGGCCGACATGGATCAGGTCCGGCGAACGGCCGGTCCGCGAACATCCCCCTGGAGTCCATCCATGAAGACCCTGCGTTTCACGTCCTTCGCCGCCGTCGTCGCCGCCGCGGTCGCCGTCTCCGGCGCCGCCCTGGCCGGTCCTGTCACGCCGGCGCACGCGCCAGCCACCGCCGCGACCGCCCCGGTCGCCGCCTCGACCCGGCACGCCCGCACCCATCATCGCTTCCACAACCCGCTGGCGCGTCACGCCGCTCCGGCCACGGCTGCGACCCCCGCCAAGAAGTAGGCGACCCTTCCCTCCCCGAACGGAACGCCCGCCGGCCTTCGTCCGGCGGGCGTTTCTCGCTGTCAGACGTGGAAGGCGGTCGCGAGGGTCCGGGCCATGGGATTGGGTCGTCCGGCGGCGTCGAACGGCAGGGGACTGTCCCTGCCGTCGTCGCGCTCGCCCTGGCGCAGCCAGCTGTCGGTGTCGCGCAGGCCCCAGAAGCTGAAGGCGAAGCGCTGGCGTTCGGGCAGGGCCGTGAAGGCCTCGGCCAGTTCGCCGACGCGGGCGGTCTGCTGGTCGAGTCGCGCGGCCGGACTGCGCGTATCCAGCCTCCGGTCGCTGCGCAGCGAGGCGTCCAGCTCTGAGACATGGATGGGCAAACCCAGCGAGGCGGCGTCGCGCATCCAGTCGCGGATGCGGCCGGCGGGGATCTCGATGTCGAGGTGCGACTGGGTCCCGACGCCGCCGATCGGCGCCCCCGCCTTCAGCAGCCGCTCGACCGTGCGCAGGAAGGTCGCGCCCTTGGCCGGCAGGTTCTCGAGATTGTAGTCGTTGAGGAACAGGACCGCGTCGGGATCGGCGGCGCGGGCCTGCTGGAAGGCCCGGACCATATAGCCGTCCAGGCCGAGGCGCTCGCTCCACAAGCAGGACCGCAGGCCGTTTCCGTCCTCGGCCACCGGCTCGTTGACGACGTCCCAGCTGGCCGCCTTGCCGCGATACCGGCCGACGACCGCGGCGATGTAGCGGTCGTACTCGGCCCCGAAGCGGTCGGGCGGCAGGGCGCGGAAGAAGGGATTGTCCTGGGCGTACCAGATCAGCGCATGGCCGTGCAGGCGCAGGCCGCGCTCGCCGGCGAAGTCCGCCAGCCGGTCGGCGCGGGTGAAGTCGAGGGTCCCGTCGTCGCCGACGATCGCCTCCATCTTCATCTCCCACTCGGGGGTGACCTGCGACAGGTTGCGGGTCGCCAGCGCGACCCAGGCCGGGTCGTCGATCTGGTTTGTCTTCAGGCAGGCGCCGATCGGGAAGGGCGCGGTCTTCAGCGGCGGCAGGTTGGGCGCGGCGCCAGGCCGGACAACGGCGATGCGTTCGCAGGCCGCCAGCAGCGGCGTGGCCAGCAGCGGCGCGGCGAGATGGGCGCGTCGGTTCAGGTGATGCGGGTCAGCCCGCACGCCGCCTCAGGCCCAGTTCGTCGAAGGCGGCGGTCTCGCGTTTGCCGGCGGCGATGACAGCGTTC